>NZ_VTXJ01000034.1:0-42920 GCF_013114525.1 Vibrio sp. T3Y01
AAGAGTAAAACGCTTTTTGCGGGGGCGCCCAGCTCGAACCCTTCGGGCAGCGTTTGCTGGTCATTTCTACTGCGTTATCGGCTTCTCATGTAGGCTAGCTACACGTCAAAGCCTCTGCCTTGTATAAATACCCAGCAACTCGCTGCAAAAACCAGCTCGAAAGAACAACACGCCCTAACTATGCTGTCATGGCTTGCGGTTGAATGTCGTCGTTATATTGCTTTCTAATTGACAGGAAGTAATCGAGATTTTGCTTCAGAGCTTTGACGCATTGCGGGTCAAACATCGAGCCGTTATTTGATTCAATGTAATCCATCACTTCACTGATTGACCAAGCCCGCTTATAAGCTCTTTTGCTCATTAGCGCATCAAACACATCTGCTAAGGTTACGATTCTCGCCTCTAGTGGTATGGATTGCTCACTTAAGGCATCCGGTAAGCCTGTACCGTCAAACCTTTCATGGTGATGACGCACGATATTCTTGAGGAATTGGATTTCGTCAGAACACATCGAATTATGATGGGAGAGGGAGACTACATCATTGATCATTTCTTCACCATACAAGGTGTGATTGTTCATTATCGCTCTTTGCTTATCAGTGAATCGCTCTGTACTAAATAGAATCTTATCGGGAATCCTGTATTTGCCGATGTCGTGGAATGGCGCGTAAAGCCGAATACGATGAATGAACTGATTAGTGATGTCAGCGTTACTGTGTGACAAGGTACGAGCCAACTGTTCGCTGTATTTACCCATTCGAATCAAATGTTCTTTGGTCTCAGGATCACGAGCATGTCCAAGATTGAGTGCGATGGCCAACGAAGATTGAAAATGTCGCTGTCGTTCAAACAGTTGAATGAACAAACTCGAAATAACTTGAGCGAGATAGGCGGCATCGCTTTGAACTAATGTTTCATCAAAGAAGTTGGTTGATGATGCGTTAATAAATACAAAGCCAAGGCTGTGTTCTTGGTATTGAATGGGCGTGGTATAGCTGCTTCGATGGCCAAGTTTAATGAGGTTGGAAATCTGTCTGGTTTGGTGAACCGAAGTTAGATCGTTGATGATTCGAATATCGAGGGATTCAGCTAATCGAGAAAGTGCCGATTCTGGTTTGATTTCCTGCTCGATGTGTCGATGCTCAGCCTCTTTACTAAAGGCGTCTGCAACAAAGTAATCTGACGCCTTATTGTCACTGCAAAGTATGACCGAAAGCCGAGATAATATGGGGTAATGTTCGCGAGCTAGCCGAAAAAGGTCATTAACAATGGCGATAATGTCCTTATCTTGAGCCGCTACTCTGTTGATCTGGGAGTAGTCAAACATGTTACAAGCCAACCTTTAATTATAGTTATATCATTGTTTCTTATTAGTATTTTTGTTTCATTAGTCTCAAATAAACCATAGCACTGCGTGCGGATAAAAGATAATAACAATAGTAATTAAATGGTTATTTCAGTGTGTTCTCATTAATTCTGTTAACTTGCACATAGGTAGGTGCAACAGCTAATCAATGAACAACTATGAGGTTATGCCTAGGATGGTTGATGAAGGTTTTTAAATTAAATGAAAAGATAAATAGGATAACTGACATGCTTTATGCCATCATAAAGGCATAAAGAAAGGCAATGGACATAATGCCTAAGTGATTGAGCTAGAAGCGGTCATTGATGATGGTGTTCTAGCGTATATTCAAGGTGGCGAGCTGCCTTGAAAAAGGTAATGTTATGACTGAAGAAGAAAGAATTGAACTGCAACAAAATAACCCGCTACACGGCTTAAAGCTTGAAACCATGATCACTGAGCTAGTGGATCACTATGGTTGGGAAATTTTGGATGCAGCAATGCGCATGAACTGCTTTAACACTAAGCCAACTATCGCAAGTGCTGTTAAATACCTTAAGAAGACTGAGTGGGCTCGTGAAAAGGTTGAAAACTTCTACCTTTACCGTTTCAAGCGTATGCCTAAAGCGTCAGACATTGAATACCAGATGCCACCTCGCTCAAGAACGTTCCGACATGGTTTAGAGCCTCGTGAACCAATGGAGTTAACGGTAGAGTCGATTCAAGCTTCACAAGCTAAAGCAGCTTCTGCTTTTAAAGCTCGTCGTGGCGGCAACGGTCGTAACTTTCGTCGTTAATAAAAACGACGCCGTTAAATAAAGCGAAGCCAATAATGACTCGTTAAAAAGCCTATCACTAGATAGAGCAGCTAACTAAAGTGATTATTACAAAATACAAAAGGAGCCTAAGCGCTCCTTTTTTCGTGTGTTCAGGTTAGTGCTATTGAGCCTTAAGCTTCGCGATTTCTCTTTTGGTTCTTCCAAAGATCGGCGACATAAACGATAGCGCTGACCAGCAAGAAGAGCGCTGACACAGAAAACAGAGCGGGCATTTTTAGGATCCACGCGAATGTGGCAGCAAGAAAAGCGACAAAGCAAATGAGTCGACTTGATGACATGACATGACCGAGTTTAATGTTCATAACGCCTCCTAATGAAGTCTCATTTTCGACAGGAGAATTATCCCATTTAGCATGAACAAAAGGCTAAAAAATAGTCTAAATTGTTATCAAATTTACTAATTAAACGACTGCTTTCACATATTTTAGGGTGGTTGTTTTATAATCAATAAAATAGCCGTGTGGTAGTTTAGAGGTGAAATTTTATCGGTGGTACTGATTGTTATTAACCTCAATGATCTTGTGCTTAAGTGGCACCAATTTAACTATCATAAAAGAAGTAGGCAGTGATTAGAAAACTCGCAATGATCACTGTGTTTCGAACATATTGTTGTGGAATGCGGCGAGAGATCTTCGCTGAGTAATAGCCACCAACCAATGTCCCCATTAAAACCGCCATGCCAGAGGGCCAATCAATCGACCCATTGACGATAAAAAACACAATTGCTGCAAGCGAGGCACAAGCTGAAACCAGCAGTTTGATCCCATTCATTACATTGATATTGGTGTAACCAGCAAGAGCTAAATAGCTTAATGTCACTATGCCTAATCCTGCGTTGAAATAGCCGCCGTAGATACACACAACGAGTAGTAATAGTGCTGAAAAAAAAGCCCCAGCGCTGGTGGCGTGTTTGTGTTTTTCTGTGGCGCGCTTAAGCCATTTGTTTAGTGTTCCGCCAAAAGTGAAAAGCAACGCTGCAAAAAGCAGTAACCAAGGTACGGACTGAGTAAATAAAGCTTCGGGTGTGTGTAATAACAAGAAAGCACCAATACCACCACCTAGTACGCACAAAGCAATGGTAAGCTTTAGCTGCTTGGTACCCGATTGGATCTCATGACGCAGTGCATAAGCGCCACTGATGTAGCCTGCACATGATGCAAAGGTATTGGTCGCGTTTGCGGCTATTGGTGGAACACCAGCAAATAATAAGGCAGGGAAGGTGATAAAGCTTCCGCCTCCTGCAATAGAGTTAAGCACACCGCCAATCACGCCTGAGAGAAATAGAATCAACCAATCCATAGTTTTGAGTCCAATGCGTTAAATGACTGGTTACCTTACTTTATTTTGTTAAAAATATCAGAGCTGAGCGTGTTGAAGGTGCTAGTTTGTGAGTTTGCTACCATCTTTAACTGCTGGTTCGTATTGAAAGTCGAAATGAAAAAAGGAGCCAATGGCTCCTTTCGTTGAGGTTTAATTGACTTGGTAGAGCTTTAAACTTCCACTGGTTTTGCTCTAAAGCTTTTAAATAGTTTCACTAGAATCGGGCTAGATAGAACCAATACCGCAAGGATAGTGAATGTCATCGTGATAGGGCGCTCCCACAGGAAGCTTAGTTCACCATCGCTGATCATCAGCGCACGTCTTAGATTCTCTTCCATCAAACCACCTAAGATAAAGCCAAGCAGTAGCGGTGCTAGAGGGAAGTTAGCTAACCTCAACGCAATGGCAGCCATCGCAATAATCAACATCACAAATACATCCATGGTGTTGAAAGAGACCAAGTAAACACCTGTGATTGAGAAGAACAAAATCATTGGTAGTAATACGGTTCTCGGTACAGCCAGCAGTTTAGAGATGTACGGGATAAGCGGTAGGTTCAAGATAACCAATACGATGTTACCAAAGTACATCGAGATGATTACCGACCAGAATACATCTGGGTGCTCCACAAATAGACGAGGGCCAGGTTGAATTCCATAAGCGATTAATGCACCTAGCATGATAGCGGTGGTACCAGAGCCCGGGATACCCAGCGTTAGAAGTGGAACGAATGAACCACTTGATGCTGCGTTGTTTGCCGATTCTGGAGCAACAAGACCACGAATGCTGCCTTTACCAAACTCTTTCTGTTTGTCTTTTGGTGCAAGGCTACGTTCCATACCATAGCTAAGGAAAGCGGCGATGGTCGCGCCAGCACCCGGAAGTACGCCAGTAAAAAAGCCAAGGATTGAAGAGCGAATTGAAACTGGAGCCACTTCTTTGATCTCTTCTTTGGTCACTTTCATGCTGCCGATATCAGACATCTTTTGGCTTTCTTCAGCACTGGTGTCTTTTTCTGGTTTAAGAATGCCCATTAAGGTTTCGCCCAGAGCAAAGGTTGCCATCGCCAGTAGTAGGAAGCTAAAACCGTCCATTAAGTCTGTTAGGCCAAATGTGAAACGCTCGACACCAACACCCTTGTCGATACCTACGGTTGATAGCATCAAGCCTAAGATAGTCATCATCCAGGCTTTGATAACCTGACCCGGGCCAGCAAACGCTGCTACAGCAGAGAGACCTAATAGCATCAGTGCAAAGTAGTCAGAAGACTGGAAGCTCAGTGATACACTTGCTAAAGCCGGAGCCGCGATTAATAGCATGATTGCTGAAAGCGTACCGCCAGTAAAAGAAGAGTACGCAGCAAGGGCTAGTGCTTTACCTGCTTGGCCTTTTTGCGCCATTGGGTAGCCGTCGAAAGCGGTTACAACGGTTGATGAACAACCTGGAGCGTTGATTAGGATTGATGACGTCGAGCCGCCAAATACCGCGCCGTAGTAAACACCTGCCATCAAGATTAGGCCAGAAGAAGGGTCTAGGCCGTATGTAATAGGGATCATCAACGCGATTGCTGAAATTGGACCTAACCCCGGAAGCATACCGATGAAGGTGCCAACGAAACACCCCACAATTACCATCATGATGTTCATTGGCATCACAGCGGTCGAAAGTCCTTGTAAAATTCCGTCTAACATAATGTTATCCCTACCAAAGAGTGAAGATTAAACCAGGCTCTAGGTAGATATCTAAGCCTTGAGTTAATAAAAGAAAGAACGCGATAACGAAAGGGAACGACGCGCCAAATAAAACCGCTTTACGACGCTCACCCAACAGGTAAAAGCCTGCAAGTAAGAAGAAGCTGGTTGCTAAAACAAAGCCAAGATAAGTCAGCCCAACACCGTACAGTGCCATTAACACCAAGAAGCCAATCAGCAGTTTCCAGTTCAGCGGCGTTGCGTCGCATGTGACTTTCTTATCCGGTTGTCCTGTTATTAGCAGGATCAATGAAAGGCCAATGCCGATAAACGTCAACAGGGTAGGTAAGGTTCTTGCTGTGAAGGGTTCGTACTCGTCACCGGGAAACAAAGGAATCAGCGTGGTTTGGTAGCCGTAGCACAAGCACGCCAGCATAAAGATCATGGCTCCGATGCGATCCTTCGAAAGCAAAGATTCCTTACTCAGAAATTTGGTTGGTAAGTCCGACATATCCAACTCCATTTGGGGTGTATAGAAAGTAAAAAAGCCGTACATGAGCGAGTTAATGAGTAATGTCTGGGATCACTAACCGAAGGTAAGCGAATTACAGTGCTGCTTTAGCCACTTGCGTCTACAACGAATCGGCAAGCTTTGGTAATACGTTACGAATAAACAAAGGAGTTTTAGTAAACTCATGTACGGCGAAACAAGGAAAGAGTAAGAGGGCACTATGACCCTCTATCGTTATTGGTTACTTCAAGAACCCTAGCTCACGCATTAGGTCACCCATCTGTTTTTCTTGATCTTCTAAGAAGGCGTAGAAGTCTTTGTCTGCTTTGTAGTTGTCGATCCAACCGTTACGGTCGCGAACCACTTGCCACTCATCGGTCTTGTACATTTTGCCTAATGCTTCATTCCATTCGTCGATCTTCGCTTGGCTAGTGCCTGGTGCTGCGAAGAAACCACGCCAGTTGGCAAATACTGTCTCGTTACCGTATTCAGTCAGTGTTGGGATATTAGGCGCTGCTTCAAGACGTTTCGGAGCTGTTACTGCCAGTACTTTTACTTGTCCAGATTTAGACATCTCTAGCACTTCACCAAGGCCGGTTGATAGCAGTTGCGTTTCACCTGAAAGTAGTGCTGCCATCGCTTTACCACCAGCATCATAGGCGATGTAACGAACTTTCTTAGCATCAAACCCTTCGCCTTTAAATGCCGCTGCAACTACTAGGTGATCCATGCTGCCTCGCGCAGAGCCACCAGCGATTTTTACTTTACGAGGGTTACTTTCGAACTCTTTTACTACGTCTTCCCAAGTGTTGTATTTAGAATCCGCAGACGCAACGATCGCACCATAGTCAGCAATCGTTGCAGCAACCGGTGTTAGGTCGCGGAAAGATTGAGGGAAGATACCTGTTAGTGAGCGAACAACGATAGGGGTAGAGTTCACCATTAATGTGTCTTCTTGACGTTGTGCCGTTTCAATTAGGTGAGCAATTGCTTTACCGCCGCCACCACCAGATAGGTTTTGGAAAGAGACATTTTCTACGATGTCTGATTTCACTAGTACATCACCAGTACCACGCGCAGTCATATCCCAACCGCCACCAGCGCCGCCAGGGATTAGGAAGTGGATTTTTTCTACGTCTGCAGCAAAAGTGTTGAAAGAAAAGGTTGCTGCGATAATAGAAGCCGCAAGAGTAGGTTTCAGTGCCTTGAACATGGTTCACGTTCCTTATGTAGGGGATCTCTTCAATGGAGAGAAACTTATGTTTTATATCTAGCTGCTAAACATCACTTTTGGGTGTTGCTAAGCAGATGAAGTTAAAGTTAACGACGTGTTAACGAATTGTCTCCAATGCGGCGATATTGAGGATAAAGAACATTGGGTGAATAAAGTTCATAAAGTTCACGGTGACGTGTTTTTGTCCATTTACTGTTGAATGATATCTGGATTCTAAAATCGTAGTTATTGTCTCAGAATGATTGAATTCATTGACAAAGGTTGGATTTAACTAGCGTTTTCTACTCGAGTGCATTGGTTGTTGGTCTATATTGTTAGATGTGACTACGATAACTATTTCTGCAAAAGAGTCAGGTGTATAGAGGTGTTAGATTTTAGATGTGGAATAATGAGTTACTATAGTTGATATGCAACTTAATTGGTATTGATTGCGCTAGGCTGTTAACTTTTGAGTTGGCGATTATTCAAGGATGAAATAATGGCATTAAAAAAAATTTCGTTACGCTTTACCGTTGGAACAATGTTCATACTCGCGACTGTGCTAACGGCTGTGGTTGCGGTCTCTCTTCAATACTACTTCAGTAAAAAAATGGCGACGGAGAATACTCTGTCAAAGTTGACGATGGTATCTCATGACCTGAGTGATTATATCGGCGCGATTGACTCTGACGCAGCCAACACCGCGCGTTTACTTGCTACAGTGAAACGATCTATCAGTAACAAAATATCGAAAGAAGAGTCGCGTAGTATTCTTTCTGAAGCCATTAAAGATAACCCTATCTTTTATAGTATTTACATTGGCTCATCCGATGAAAATTTCTTCCAAATTATTAACCTAGAATCTGCCCCTGTCGTTAGAGAGAAAATCGGTGCACAACAAACGGACCGTTGGGTTGTGGTTGAGATTCATAATAGAGGGGAGGAGCGCGTCCGTACGACGAAATATTTTGACCAGGAGTTTACGCTAAGAGACTCAACTACGGAGCAGAGCAACTACTTTCCAACGACCAGGCCTTGGTATGTTTCTGCCAATGTTCAGTCGGTCGAAAAAACTCAGCCATATCTTTTTCAGCATTTACAAATTACCGGGCAAACTTATTCTTTAGCGTTTGATGCGAAAATCGAATCTGAAGTTCAACATGTGATTGGTATTGATATTGTGTTGTCTTCTTTGGCTAGCAAACTCTCAGGTACGGCGCTTGGTTTAGCAGAAGACAGTAAGGTTGAGTCTTTCTTATATTCGAAATCGGGTAATATTATTGCGTCTAACCTCAAGGTTAACAATCAGGAATTGGAGTTTGATGTATCCACATTGATGCTATCGTCTGAACAACAAACCTTGGTTAACGATACCCCTCCGCTGTTAGTGTCTAATCAAAATGATTGGGGGCCGATGGACTTTTCAGTGGCGGGAAAGCCAAACGGCTATGCGATAGACCTTCTTAACATGATTGGTGAGATGACAGGGATCAAGTTTGAATTTGTTAATGGTTTCTCTTGGGGCGAGCTTGTCAGTAAGTTTCAAGAAGGAAGTATTGATGGCCTGCAATCGGTTCAAAATTATAAAAATAATGGCATAGATGGCCTATACACGACTCCAATTTATGAATTGCCATTTTCTGTCGTGACAAGGGTCGGTGCGAAGGTTGTCACTAATTATGCCGAGCTTGAGGGTAAAAAAGTTGCCATTTTATCTGGGTGGTCAATTATTCCTAAGTTAAGAGAGGACTTTCCGAACATTGATTTAGTTGAATTTGAAAACCTAGAGTCTGCATTTAATTCAATTGAAAGCGAAGAGAACTTTGCTTTCTTAGAAGCTGAACCCGTACTCTCGTTTGCATTAGATAGGTTTTTCCAGCCAGGCCTTGTTGTCAATGGGACTCTAGAAGATCTAAAACAGAACTACTCAAATCAATTCCATTTGGTGCTGCAGAGCAAGCATAAACAATTGCTTCCAATTATTGATCAAGCTATCAGCAAGTTAAGTGGTGAACAACTTGATGCCTTAGCAAAAAAGTGGCTGCATGATACCGGCTTTAATACGAATACGACTGTTCCTTATACTGAACTTTATGATTTGACTAAGGAAGCAACGGTTGAAGGCAGTATGGTAAGGGTAGAGTTGAATGGTGAGATTAAGCATCTCTATTTAAAGAAAATAGACACGGGCGAACACTACTCTGAATATTTTGCGGTATTGATTCCCGAATCTGAAATCTTTAGTACAGTCAATAAACGTCTAGCAACCTCTGTTGGTATAACGATGTTACTGATGAGTTTGACGTTGCCTATTGCTTGGGGTTTTGGTGCACCGATAGTGCGTCCTATTCGTCAATTAGAGGAGGAGACTCATAAGATCAAGATGCGTGATTATGATAGTGTCGAGCTTGTTGACACTCGAATCAAAGAAGTATGGGAGCTGTCTGTGGCAGTGAAAGGCATGGCGGCAGAGATTAAGCAGCATGAACAGACACAAGAGGCGTTTGTGGAGTCGTTTATCAAGCTTATCGCCCAAGCTATCGATGATAAATCCGCTTATACGGCAGGGCACTGTAATCGTGTACCAGAACTCGGCTTGATGTTGGCTGATGCAGCTGAGAAATCACAGTCCGATCATTTCAAAGATTTTGAGTTTGAAAATGATGATGAACGTCGTGAATTCAGAATTGCGGCTTGGTTGCATGACTGCGGAAAAATAACAACGCCGGAACACATCGTCGATAAAGGTACGAAGCTTGAGGCCAACTACAACCGAATTCACGAGGTGAGAACTCGATTTGAGGTATTGTGGCGTGATGCTGAAATAATAGCATTAACGAAACAGCTTGAAGGCAAGCTAGCGAACAAACAAATCCAAACAGAGTTGGCTGAAGCGCAACAGAAGCTACAAGATGATTTTGAGTTTATCGCGACGTCTAATGTTGGTGGTGAATTCATGAGTGATGACAAAGTTGCTCGTATTCGCTTGATAGCTGAAACGACTTGGACGCGTAACTTTGATGATCAATTGGGTTTATCGCCAATAGAGGCGATGAATCGGGTTCCTAGCTCAAGCTTACCCGCTATAGAGCAGCTTTTAAGTGATAGACCAGAACACATAGTCAAACGAGACCGACCATTAGAGTTTGATCCAAAGCATCAGATAAAAATGGATGTACCTGAACATCTATATAATCTCGGTGAGGTCTACAACCTGTGTATTGCTCGTGGCACTTTAACGGCCGAAGATCGATTCAAAATCAATGAGCATATGATAGGTACCATCAAAATGCTTGAAAGCCTGCCATTCCCGAAAGAACTTAGACGAGTGCCGCGCTATGCGTCGACTCACCATGAAACGCTAAAAGGTACAGGCTATCCAAGAAAGCTAATTGCAGAGGACCTTTCGATCCCCGAGCGAATTCTTGTGATATCGGACATTTTTGAGGCGCTAACAGCGGCTGATAGACCGTATAAGAAAGCGAAGCCAATCAGCGTTGCCATCGACATCATGCACAAAATGGCTTTGGATGAACATATCGACATAGAACTGTTTAGGCTGTTCCTAACGAGTGGGACCCACATTCGATACGCTGAAACGTACTTGAAGCCAGAGCAAATAGACAGCGTCGACTTGTCGAAATATCTCCAGAAAAGTGCTGCAGCTTAATACACCTAAATTAAAAGGTGCTTCCTACTCGATACAAGTTAGGTGAATACGCGGCCTACCTTTAACCTTTCAGGACTTAAAAGCGCACCCAATTGGTGCGCTTTTTTTATGTAACATCGGTATTTATGGATAAGTTCGCAACAAAAGCACGATGAAAAAAAATCCTATTTATTGACGTGCCGATTTATCGTTCGATAACCCACATTAATTGGGAATTCACCTGGTAATTTCATCAATAAAAAACTAAAAAAGTTCTAAATTACACACCTTTTAGCCATCACTTCACCTTCCAAATTGTTGAATTTAAGTACTTTTCATCTTTCACGGTGAATCACGCGGTAATTCACGCTTTCTTGATTAAGATTCTGAAAAATTTTTGAAGAATCCATTTTGTCATGTTTAAGCCAAGAACCATTAATGCTGTGTTCTTACTGCCATGTAGTTTGGCTGTGAGCCTAGCATGTTATGCAAACCCATTAGAGGGGAACCAACTAAAACCCGTAGAGGTAGCTTCAACCGTACAAGCTAACAACACGCAAGTTAGCAATGAGCAAGCGACGGTAAAAAATACCTTTGTTACGTTTTCAGCTTATCAAGTCGATGAAGCGCTACTAAATATCATTACTAACATGAGCACCTATTGCCGTGAGGTTGAGCTAGGGAAGGACGAGCTTCAGTGTGGTCCATACAGTGATGCGGAGTGGAAAACGGTAGAGCCACTTATTGCTGAATTGACCGATCACCAATATCAGGCCCGCAAGGGGCTAGATAGTGCTTCGTTGCCAAACCTGGCTTTGGACGAGGTTAAGCTTAACGAAGCTAACCCTTATATTGCTCCCATGACTTCCGAACTCGTGACCATTGCTCAACAACAGTCTGAACAGGGCAACATTCGCGCCTACCAAGAGCAAGTACCATCTCGTTTAGTGGCTGCTGGTGTGAGTGAAACAGAAGACTGGTTATCTGAAGCTTTTGGTGGCGCGCAGTTTGATTTAGGCGTCTCTTTAGCGAAAGGCAGCAAATGGCAAGTTGATCAGGTTGAAAGCCTGTTCCCTTTTTGGCAAGCCGACGATAAATCTTTGTGGTTTATTCAAGCGGGTGCGGTGTTTAACCAAGACGACTTCCATGGCCGAGACTTTTCGCACATTGGTACGGGTTATCGTCAACTCGCTGAAGATGAGTACTACGGGGTAAACACCTTTATAGATTATGACCGTCAGCGCTATCACCGAAGAATGAGCTTAGGTGTTGAGTACGGGGTGGGTTACGGAAACATGAGCTCCAACTTCTACTTTCCTCTGTCGAATTGGAAAGATTCGCCGGACGAGTATGAAGGGATGAGCAGCCTTGTTGAAAAGCCTGCGAAGGGTTGGGATCTCACGCTAGAAAGCTATCTGCCGATGGATACACGCTGGAAGTTGAGTGGTACAGCGGGTCAATACCTTGGTCGATACGTAGAACATCGCGATGGCAGTAACCCGACCAAAAACCCGTTGCGTTTCGAGTTAAACACCGAGTTTAAACCGACCAAAGAGCTGGCGTTCTCGTTGGGATACCAAAACGAGGAAGGGGCAAGTGAACAGTGGATAGCTGGTGTTAACTATACCTTGTCTCTTGGCGGTTTTTACGAGCCTGAGCGCCGTGAAGTTTTCCAAAGCTCATTACCAAAACAAGACCGTTTAACGGACTTTGTTGAACGTGACCATAACATTGTTTTGGAATACAAACAGAAATACGCAGAGATCAGTATTCGTCTGCCTGAATCGGTGGTGGTTGCAGAAAACTCTCAGCAGTCATTAGCGGAGTGGATGGAGGTGAAAGGGGGGCCTGACATCGTCTCTTACACCTGGTTAGGTACTGCTAATTCGTATCTGGACAGTCAGAGTGCTTCGGTACCTTTATTTACCGCGCCAAGCTACAGCTATGACGGCAACAATACACTGTCGCTCAAGGTTCGATACAAGCTAAAAAGCGGCCAAGTTAAAGAGTCTAACACCATGTCGATTACGGTCACTGACAGTAAGTTTCTTGAGTCAATTTCGTTTGAACCAGAAACCGCGACCGCGGGTGAAAGCATCGTTGCGAGTGCCTTATTGAGCAAAGCCGTTGCCGATATCCCGGTGACCTATCAAATCACCGCTGAAGACTTAACATCTTTGACGTTGGATGGTGAGACGTTAGAGCTAGAACCGAACCAAGCGAACTTCGTTTACCAAACCGTCACCAATGAAGAAGGCATTGCTGAGCTGGTTTTACTGAGTCATGTGGCGCAATCCGTTACGGTAACAGCAATTTACGATCAGAACGAACAAGACGCAAAGCAAGGCAATATCGAGTGGTTAAAGGGCAGTGTCTATCGTGTTGACCTGTTTCATGAAGGGCACCATCTAGATGAAGACCTATTCACGACAGAAGCCATCACGGCTTATGTGTTCGAAGATGAAGCGGCGGTCTTAGACCTTTCTCAATACTCGTTCCAATGGTTCCGAAGAGAGCATGATACTCAAAACGAATTCACCAAGGTGGCGAACGCCAATCAGCAAAAGTATGTGTTGAAAGGCGAAGACCAAGGGTTCCAGTTCAAAGTCCAAGTGACAAAGAAAAAAACGTCGGATTCAAAGTCGGCGACAAACAACAAGTAATTCATAACTAACAATAAAACATGAACGTTTTCGTTCAGAAAGGAAAGACAATGAAAAAATCAATGATCACTATCGGCCTACTTATGGGTGGTTTTACAGCAACAGCAGCTTGGGCTATCGACAGCGTTGCCACTGCACCAGTACTGGGTCACCAGCCAACGGTAACGGCTCCTGTAGTAAATACGCCAGATATTCTATGGGCACCAGCACCTATCGAAGTTAAGTTTGATGCACCGACTCTTGAAGACCAAGACGATGATGCCATCACCAAGGTGACGTACTGGTTAGAAGACTCGAGTGGTACCGAATACGCAAAAGTAGTTGAAGCGGATATCAGCGAATTGGACGACGGTGTCATTACATTTTCAAACTTCAATGAGCTAAAAAACAAACAATTAAACCTAGTGTGGCAAGTTCATACTCAATACGGCTACCCGTCAACAACGCTTGTCTCTGATAAAGTAGAATCGAATGACTTCAACGTTGCTGCAGCAATGGCTCTCACCATCAGCGGTAATGCCGTAGTGGGTGAAACTCTGACGGTACACGCGGATGACGGTGCGGTTGTTGACCTGGCTAAAGCAGATGTGACGTTCACACTGACACCAAACGCAACAGACACAGCTGGCCTTTACTCGCAAAACGAAGCTGAAACGGCGCTTGGCAAGGCGCTGGTTGATGATGGTAACGATCTGACATTCGTATTACCGAAAGAGGCACAAGGTTACACGATCACTGCGTCTATGAACGAAGAACCAATTACGCGTGCTTCACTACGTTAATCCTTTGAGATTGCTTTAACCACTAACCAAGCGGGCTGTTTTCAGCCCGCTTTCTCTCGATAGGGGTACAACCATGATACGTCAATCCATCATCACTATTTTGGCTTTATGCTGTTCTTGGTCAGCGATGGCAGAATGCCCTGAAAACCAAGTTTGCTCTAACCACACGCCAGCCATTTCAGGCCACGGTTACCCAACTGATATGCCTGAATGGAATGTCGCACCGAGTGAGAACAACACCATCGGCACTGGCCCTATTTCCGTTCGTCCTATTCAAGATCTCGATCCCGATGGCGATGAGGTCATTGCTGATTCAAAAACCTACCAGTGGTGTAATGATCAGGGAGAGTGTTTTGCGAGTTCGCCAACTCTGACCATCAACCCATCGGACATTGATAAGGTGTTTGATAAAGGCGTGGGCTTTAAGCCTCTGACCGTGACATACAGCGGCAAGGTTGACAAGGGCTACCCAGAAGCAACGCGCACTTTTGAAAGTGAACCGTTACCTGTGGCACTCGAGTACCCACCAGATGGCACCAAAGGCATCTGTTACGAAGCACAAACTGTCGATTTTATGAACCTTGCGTACGACAATATTGATTTAAATCTATCCGGAAGCAGGCAATATCGGTTGAGCTTTCCGACGCTGGCGTTTGATTTTTTGCCAGGGGTGGTAGAAAAGGAAGAATTGGTAAGTGAGGCAACCGTCAAGTTCAGCCCATCGACTCCAAAATTTCAAGACAAAAAGCTCCCCGAAACGCTGGTTGTTAACTTCTCATACGATGGTAATAACCCGATACCGATTACGCTGACCAAGCAACCGATTCCCCCTAGTTTTGGGCTAGTGATATATCAAACGACAGACAGCAACTTGGCTTTGCCTTATCCCGAGGCAAACCCTGAAATCACCATCAGTAACCTTCAATTCCAATTTACGATGGCGGGCAGTGACCAAGACAGAAGAAAGAGTATGGTCAATTGCCAACAGTTTGATCGCTAACCATCGAGACATAACCCAATCAGTTGGTGATGCTTTTTCAACTAACGAGCACTGAGGGCAAATAGATGCTTGCCTTCAGTGACTACCACCAGCTGTTTTTATACCAATCAGCTGTGGATATTACTCTAGTGTGGGATGGCAGGTTTGTTCTCGCCTTTATATTCCACTGCCTCAGTACCTATAAAATCACGATTCAACGCGCTAGCTTCTATAGCTCCTAGAGCAGGCCGACTTGTGCCTTTTAACCTTTTTACCTTTTTACCTTTTTATTTAACCACCAAGAGACCAACAACCATGAAATTTTCTCCTATTTACGCGGCATTGCTCACCAGCTTAGCCAGCATTTCAGCAGCTAATGCTGCTCAACACTCTCAAAACATTGCGGAAGGCTATGGCGCAGCCAATATTGACCCTCACCGTCAGTGTTTAGATTTCAACCCACATGGTGCCAGTCAATTCTGTGTGGCTAATTTTAAACCGGAAGGGCTTACTCTAGAGCCAAATCAAAAGGTATTGATTACCACGCCGGTATCGTTCCCGCAGGGTGAGTGGTACCAAGAGCAAGCCCCAGCAATGGTGGTGATTCGTGGCTCTGATGCACATGATTCTATCTGTTCGAGCCTAGGGAATAGCCAGTGGTCTTGTGTGCTTCCTGAGTCTGATTTCTACAGCACGGGTATGGAAGTTGAGATGTGGGTGGCCGATGGCGTGCGCAGAATGTGGGGCGGTGAACTGACCGTCGATGATTTAGTGGAGCCGGTACCTATGGAGGCGTGTATTGACCGTGCAATTGCCTCGATTGAATTATGGAAACATCAGGGGTTTGATAGCTACCGTTATACCGCAGAAAAGCTGCACTTAGCGCTGGAAGGGCTACCGACCATCCCTTACCAAGACACCATCGATGAAAATGCTCTGATTCTGGACATTTTACACACCTGCGCGTTGCAAAGTGACTAGGTGCCTGCGCTTCTTAAGCCATAACACTGGCGATTCTTTCACTGAGTGAGCCCGCTTTCTACGAAGCGGGCTCACTTCTGCTAACTCATTGAATTAACAAGCTCTAAAAAAAGCTCATAAAACCTAAACTAACGGTAATTCACTGTATTTCACGCCAAATCAAGCACAAGCTTGGCCTGTCTTTAAAGGTTGCTTGCTTTTGGCTGTGACTTCCAACAACGGCCATTTGGCTGACCGTATTCAATGGCATTCGTTGCTAACGAGCTCGAAGCGGTTGAGGTTTTAAAGGCCTTTATCTCCATTTAAATACTGTTATTTTCAAACGAAGAGACTGAAATCTTAATGAAATTTTCTCCTATTTATGCGGCGCTGCTAACCAGCTTAGCCAGCATTTCAGTAGCCCATGCTGCTCAACACTCTCAGAACATTGCTAACGAATATGGCGCGGACAATATTGACCCTCACCTGAAGTGTTTAGATTTCAACCCACATGGTGCCAGTCCATATTGTGTGGCTAATTTTAAACCGGAAGGGCTTACTCTAGAGCCAAATCAAAAGGTCTTACTCACCACGCCGGTATCGTTCCCGCAGGGTGAGTGGTACCAAGAGCAAGCCCCATCTAAGGTGGTGATTCATGGTTCTGATAATCACAATTCTACTTGTTCGAGCTTAGGCAACAACCAGTGGTCTTGTTTGCTTCCTGAGTCTGGTTACCACAGCACCGGTGTTCAGATAGAACTGTGGGTGGCCGATGGCGTGCGCAGAATGTGGGGCGGCGACCTTATCATGGACGATTTGATCCCTGATGCGCCTGAAATTGAAAACGCATCCGCGACATTTGCACCGGCAAAAGGTGAAAACCTGACCCGAGACGGCAAAATGTGGCTAGCGACCCAAACGCCAATCAATGTCACGTTAGACTTTGATTTAGTTAATGGCAGCACAAACAGTTTTGCTAACCAACCTATTCGAGTGCTGCTGGAAAAAACGGTCGGTACTGGCGAAGACAACACCACAACAGAGTGGGTAACGCTATCAGGCCAAAGCCAAAGCATCAACAGTGGTCATAACACCATCACGGGTCAGGTTATTCCTTCGCAAGGTTGGGATTCAGCGGCGTTCTACAGTGTATCGCTGGGTTATAAGCTGAACGACAATGACACACCGGTTTCTTTTGTTGATCCGCAAGGCCGCACCACAATGACAGGCCAAGGCGCTTACTTGAGTGCATCGCCAATGCGTATTGTCGATTCTAACAACCCAGACAGTACCTGTGTGTTGACACAAAACACCCCGGAGTCGTGTGACTTTATTGCCAACGGTAGCGGTGTAAAACTGACGGGTCTTAATGTATGGCAAGATGATGACAATCGACAAAGCATCCAAGCGGGCACCCAAACTAAAACGTTACAAGGTGGCCACGTAACAAACGACGTCGCGTTCGATCTTCAAACCACAGGCAAACAGACGTTTACTTGGAACAACGTTTCTACGGTTGTGACGTACAACACTGATGCCAGCCAAATTGTGCTTGCCGATGCAGATGCAACGAACGATGTGTTTTACGGCAACGCATACATTAATGGCGCGGTAACAAATATTACCAACAAAGGCAGCCGTAATGGCAGCCGAGAAATCCGTGATACGGGGATTCAATTGTCATTGGATACACTGGATCACAGTGCCATTTCAGGTTTGGAAAGTGTAACTTGGACAGCCGAATACCCGTTAGTTGAGCTTGTGAAGGTGTATGTACCTGAACTACCTAGCTTAGCTGAAGAAGCATTGAAACTGGTCGAGCAGACAATCAATAGCACTATTTTGGCGAATGCTTCTGAGTTCTCTGAAGAGGGCCAATTCTACCTTGATGTTGCGACACTCAATGATTCTATCGCAGATGCTGCTGCGAATTTAGGCGGCGAATACGCAAAATATCTTCCTCGCTTTGCTAACGTAGTATTACCACTGGATCTCGTCGCACATTACCGTGTACAAGGGGTTGGTAAGGTGAAGTCAAAACGCTTCAATATTGCTATCGGTGATCGAGGTAAGCGTATTCTCAATTTCTCTAGCGACGGAAGCGTTCAATGTCTGACAAATACGTATGGTCAATTTTCTTTCAAAGACTGTGATACTTCTATGCCAGTTGGCGAAGATACCGATGGAAACGTACTGTTTAAGTTTCTGCCTGCTGCATTAGGTACCATAAACCACCCAACGAATGTTTTTCAAATTCGCTCGATGGATCCTATTGCAGCCCCTGATGATTGTTTAACAGTGAGAGGTAACAAAGTTACTAGTGAACGATGCAGTGTCGATAGTGGTAAATCTCAGTTGTTTTCTTTCCAAGCGCAATCTGATCAACACCTAGAAGAATCCATCATTGCTTCGGGAAATACGTCTGAGATGACGATTACTTCGGTTGAAGATGGACGTATTTTTGACCGAAGTGGTGGCGGTGTTGATTGGACAGTTAAAGATGAGCTTATCATCTATCCAAAAAATGGTGACAAAGGCACACCAAATCAATACATGTTTGTTTCTCGTTTCGGTATTCAGAATGAAGCGAACCGACCACAAACTGTGCCAGTAGATTTAACCATGAGATGCCAAACGGGTGGTTCATTTTTTAATTACTGGAGCCGTATCCAGCTGACGGCGACCAACAACTCAGATTACGACGCGTATGTTCGTGTTAACTGGAATGAGCGTTGGGAACTGGTTCGCGCGGGCACAACCAGAATGGTCGATAACCGCTTAATGAATATGCCGGTCGCTTTCGACCAAGTGTATCGTTTCTTCCCAGAGTTTAACCCACACAATGCATTCTTCTCTTTGCCAGCGAATGAAACGAAGTGTGAAGCGGGAATGGGCCGACCAAATCTTGATTTCACTGAGACGAAGAAAGGTTACAACGCTTGGACAGTCGCTCCTGAATAATAGTTTGTAAGCATATGGAGCAAGGTGACAAACCTTGCTCCTTTTTTGATTTTTACGAATAACACTGATTCTCTATTTTTGAGTAAACCGATGAAAAATACATTATCAATCTCGATTGCAAGCGCCGTTCTAGCGTTAAGCAACCAAGCCATTGCAGCACCAAGCGTGGATATTGAAGGGGCGACACTACAAGGCCTAGCGCATTCGCCGGTGGGCTATTCATCACAAGTCGATGCGTTTATGGGCGTAAAATATGCTTCAGCAGAACGCTTTCAGGCCCCCAAGCTTAGTCACTTTGAAGCTGGCGTTCATTATGATGTGACTTCTGCAGGGGATATCTGCCCGCAAATACCTCACACAATGGAAGCGAACGGCGTAGTACAAGAAACACAAAGTGAAGACTGTTTAAATGCGAACGTTTGGCGCCCATCTGGGGTTGAGCTAGGCGAAAAGCTGCCCGTTTATGTGTTCATTCATGGCGGTGCATTTGAGCTAGGCTCTAGTACAGTTAAGCAGTTTGATGGCGCGAAGCTTGTTGCTAAAAATGCAGATGAGGGCAACCCCTTTATTCTAGTTAGCATGAATTACCGTTTGGGTATTCTTGGTAGCTACTACAGTGAACAACACTCTGGTAACTACGGTATCCAAGACCAGAAGGCGGCGTTGCAGTGGATTCATGCCAATATTGATAGTTTTGGTGGCGATGCCGACAACATTACTTTGTTTGGTGAAAGTGCAGGTGCGATGTCGATTGGCATCCAATTAATGGATGAGCAACAAAACTCTCACCTATACCAACGTGCCATCATGGAAAGTAATCCATATGGCGTTAAGTACAAAGATGCCGAGTCAGCGAAATGGGTAGCGGGTATTGTTCAAGATAAGCTTGGAAAGGACAAAGACATTACTAGCGTGCCTTTTGAAGAGATCGTGGATGTTCAAGTTCAAATGAAAGCTGTAGCAACGCAGCTGAATAGCTTGACTAGTATTACCCCTAAAACAGCGGGTCTGTTATCTTGGGCACCCTATGTCGATGGAGAGACTGTCCCGTATCAGCCGAGTGAACTAAAATCGATAAATGGTGTTGATGTGACTCTGGGTTTCAACCAAGATGAGTCGAATATCTTTGTTGCGCCGTTTGATGCGCTTCTTGATTTACCAGGCAGTTATAACTCACTGATTGATCTATTTTTCGGTGCAGATAAGGGCTCTAAGCTGCGTAATATCCCGGAGTTCAAATTAAGCTTCTGGAATAGCACCGCAGCAAAGCGTAAAACCAATGCCCGCAAACTAATGAATCAAGTGCTGTTTGCTTGTTCATCTCAACAGGTTGCGCAAAACTTGGCTGCAGGTGGTTCGAATGCGGCGCTGTACCAGTTCAACTATCAACCTGATTTTAGCCTGTGGCCTGACTACTACGTAGAGAGCTTTGCCAAAACGTGTAAGCCATCGGAGAGTTCATGTCATGGTGCAGAGCTTTCTTTTATTTTCGGTAATGAGGTGAATGCAGTCTCTGGACCTGCTGAATTTTCTAATAAGGATAAGTCTGTTAAAGATGACCTTATGTCACAGTGGTTACAAAACTCTACGTTCACACCATACGCTTTAGAAAAAGACAATGTGACGGTCTTTAACACTAACGGTGAGTTTGTTACGGAAAATGATTGGGACAACACGCTTAATGCCAGCTTATGTGAACAAGTAAACCAAGTGATGGTTTTTTAGTCATATTACACAAGGATAAACCAAAAGCCTGATCACTATTATTCTAAATTATTTGTTAGTTAAATGGTGAGGTATCAATCAAAAAGCCACAGTTTATGTATAAAACTGTGGCTTTTTTATTTTCTTGGTAAATCAAATAAATTTCAGGTCAAATAGTAAACGTTTTTCCTCTATTTTTGCGTAGTGATATGGGGTAATTAAATCCTTTCTAGGATTCATTTCAATTCTGATTGGGCGACTGTGTTTATCAAGTTGCTTACTAGGTATAATTGATGTGTGATTACAATCGATGTGATTTTATGAATCTAAATGCTTTAATGAGGTTTTTCTATCAATGAATGTAGAATTTGATAGTGGGAAAAATAAAATAACTTATCGAGAAAAGGAATTACTGCTCAATAATAACGAGTTTAAATTAGCTATTCTTTTATTGGAAAAGCAAGGAGAAATGGTCGAAAAGTCGACCATATTAGATACAGTTTGGAAGAACAAGGTGGTGACTGAGGGGTCGATAAAACGAAGTATTTCGCTTTTGAGAAAGGCCTTTTATGATCTAGAGGCGAACGTTGAAATTACGGCATTCCGTGGTGTTGGTTACAGCATAAGCACTAAACTGAATGTGTTTATCGATAACGCACTGATAAGCCTGGACTCAGAAGAGCCAGAAATTGAAAAGAGCGAGCCCTTATATCAGGAGATTACAAGCAAGATATCAACCAAGGCAAAACCTATTTTAACGCTCTTTATTAGCTTAAATCTTGCTGTTGGTGGTTATTTTTTGTACCAGGATTATGCTTACTCAGGTTTATCCCAGATCTCACCATATATGAAAGATTCGTTTATATCATCAGATTACCATTTAAAGGTCTTGGAGAGTCAGGCTGGTAATAATATCAACCTGATCACTTTAAGGGATCATACTGCGCCTAAGCTATTATTGAACCTTATTAGTCAACTGAATACCGATATGACGCTATTTTATCAAGTTGAAGGTAAGAAGGTTTACTTCGCCTATGCGTTAGAAGATGTATCGCAAAACTCTTATGCTAATAACTATATAATCTCAGTTCACTCTCAAAATGAAAAAATTAAAAATATCCTTGAAAAATTTTAATAAGTATCACTTTTTCTTTCTGTTAAGTTTAGTTTTTATGCTTTTTTCTTTTATTAGGCATTATACGCATCAGAATCGTCACAACTTAAGCTTTGTCTACAACTATAAACAGTACGTTGAAAGAAAGAACGGGCTCAAACTCAAGACATTAAGCTCGACCAACTTTACTGATGAGCACTTTTCCATCATGTCTTACTCTTTTTCGAATAGCGGCGATGGGGTGTTATTTACTTCTGAAGCGCAAGTGGTCGAGAGACACAAAAATGTTTTCGAGTACTGTTTATATGATTCTGAGGTAGAGGACTTTACCGAACATAAAACCGACCCTCATTTTGAAGAGCTGTTTTTCACGGCATCTGACATCGTAATGAAAACGCGAACCCGAGATGTGAGTCGTAGTGCCGTGAATTACTTTAGCCAACACATCGTACTTATCAAAGGGGGAATATTTGAGTTCCCAACGTTGGTATCGCGTTCTCGCAGTCAACAATACGTGCCAATAACCTGATGAAACAATAGCTGCCCGTTAATGCCTGTAATCAAAGCACGAGTAAAACAGTAAATGTCCAAGATGTGCTGTTTCGTATCAACCACCTCACTTACCTCGTAATACGCGATTAAGCTCTGCTAACGACTATTCACCAATCCTACACCACCTTGTTGAGCTTTTTAGTGTCATACCTTAGTCTAAATTGTCGACAATCTTCTTGATTGTCGACAATTTGATCGTGTATTTTATATTCATGTTATGAGATTGTTGACAATTAAGGTCGGCAATAAGAAGTGGGCAGCGTGAATATGAATACCGCGATCAAAGATCTTACCTTAAGTGCCAACACCAAAACGCGAGTTGGAGACAAAGAAAATACCAAGTCAGAAAGCCTGACGGAGTATTTGGTTGAAGCGATAGTCAACGGTGAGTTAGCTCCGGGTAGCAAGATCTCGGAACCAGAGTTAGCTAAACGCTTTGAGGTCAGTCGTGGTCCTTTGCGTGAAGCGATTATGCGTGTCGAAGGGCTCGGGCTCATCGAGCGAATTCCACATGTTGGCGCCCGAGTGATTACTTTTTCTGCTGACAAGTTACTTGAGCTTTACGCGGTTCGAGAGGCTCTAGAAGGCATGGCTGCAAGGCTAGCAGCAAGACACATTACACAAGATGAGCTTATCGGGCTTGAAGGATTATTGTCGACACATTCCCAACATATCGATGAAGTCGAGGGTTCTTCCTACTTTCATCAACACGGCGATTTCGACTTCCATTATCGAATCATTAAAGCCAGCCGTAACAGCAAACTCATTTCTTTATTGTGTGATGAGCTTTACCACTTACTGCGAATGTATCGCTATCAATCGCCACGAGCACAGTCTCGGCCAAAAGAGGCGCTTGATGAACATAAATATATCCTACAAGCAATTCGTAACCGTGATGAAGAGCTAGCAGAAATGCTGATGCGACGACATATCTCTGGTAGCCGACTGCTTATCGAGCAACAAATTCAATCCAAAGATATGGATTAAAAAACTGACAAATAAACATTTAACAGGGAGCGTCATTATGAAGTTATCAGCAGGAGCGAAGTTCCGCCAAGCTGTGCAAGACAATGATCCACTTCAGATCGTCGGTACGGTGAATCCGTATTGCGCAATGATGGCAAAGAACTTGGGTCATCAGGCTATCTACTTGTCTGGTGGAGGTATCGCCAATGCGTCTTACGGTTTACCTGATCTGGGTATTACCACATTGAACGATGTGTTGGTGGATGTGGAACGCATTACCAACGCGTGTGATTTACCTTTGCTGGTGGATATCGATACGGGATTTGGTGGAGCGTTCAATATCGCACGAACTATTCGAGCGATGGAAAAAGCGGGCGCTGCTGCTATTCATATGGAAGATCAAGTGGCACAGAAACGCTGTGGTCATCGACCAAACAAAGCGATTGTTAGCCAACAGGAAATGGTCGATCGAGTAAAAGCGGCAACCGATGCAAGAACTGATGAGAGCTTTGTGATCATGGCTCGAACCGATGCTCTGGCGGTTGAAGGGATAGATAGTGCAATTGAACGTGCGATTGCGTGTGTCGAAGCGGGTGCGGACATGATTTTCCCCGAAGCGATGAATCAGCTCGACCAATACGTGAAGTTCTCGGCGGCGCTGAAATCAGCAACAGGTAAGCATGTGCCAATCTTGGCTAACATTACCGAGTTTGGACAAACCCCACTCTACAACTGCAAAGAACTGGCGCAATCTCATGTCGACATGGTGCTTTATCCACTCAGTGCATTCCGCGCGATGAACAAAGCGGCAGAGAATGTTTACAAACACTTGTTAGTTGAAGGCAATCAAGAAGCGCTGTTGGATTCAATGCAAACTCGTAAAGAGCTTTACGAACACCTCAACTACCACGACTACGAGAACAAGCTGGATCAATTGTTTTCGAGTGAAGAATAAAACCAGTTTCAAATATTAAAACATCAACTTAATCCAATAACGTGAATGGTTAGTCAGCCACATCGGGTCCGTGAAATCGAGTGAGATAGTTGCGGTTACTGAATATAAATAGTCAGCACCAAAGAGTGCAGGGCGGCTAACCCAGAGAAGGAGTTCATCATGTCTGTATCTTTGAGTGATAAAGCAACTGTCGATAATGTTTCAGCGGTAAACCAACAAGCAAGTGCAGCACCAGCGATTGGTGGTGCTGGCCTACGAGGGCAAAGCGCGGGCTCGACGGCGCTATGTACGGTTGGCAAGTCAGGAACGGGTTTAACTTACCGTGGCTATGACATAACCGACCTTGCGAATCATGCTCAATTTGAAGAAGTAGCACACCTGCTACTAAGAGGTCATCTACCTAGTGAAAAAGAGTTAGACGACTACAAAACATTGTTGATTGGTTTACGTGGCTTGCCTCAACCGTTGAAAGCCGCTTTAGAGCTTATCCCTGCAGACGCTCACCCTATGGATGTGATGAGAACAGGCTGCTCAATGTTGGGTAACTTAGAGCAAGAATCTGACTTCTCTGAGCAGCTATCAGCAACAGAACGTATGCTTGCACTTTTCCCTGCCATTATCTGCTATTGGTATCGCTTCAGTCACGATGGTGTGCGAATTGATACACAGGATCAAAGCGAATCATGTTTAGGTGGCTACTTCTTGAAGATGCTAACGGACAAAGCGCCGAGTGAACTGCATAAGAAGGTCATGCACTGTTCGCTAACGCTTTATGCCGAGCATGAATTTAATGCTTCTACCTTTGCAGCTCGGGTTTGTGCATCAACACTGTCGGATATTCATTCGTGTGTAACTGCAGCGATAGGCACATTAAGAGGCCCTCTACATGGCGGTGCGAATGAAGCGGCAATGGAAATGATCCAAGACTGGAAAACCGCCGATGAAGCTGAAGTGAACATCATGAAGATGCTTGCTAACAAAGACAAAATCATGGGCTTCGGTCATGCCATTTATCGCGAGAGTGACCCACGCAACGCGCTAATTAAACGTTGGTCAAAAGAGCTAGCACAAGAAGTTGGCGACGAGCAGCTTTACGCGGTATCTGAACGCGTTGAAGCGGTAATGAAGCGTGAAAAAGGCCTGTTTTGTAATGCGGATTTCTTCCATGCTTCTGCTTATCACTTCATGGATATTCCTACCAAACTATTTACGCCTATCTTTGTGATGAGTCGCCTTACCGGTTGGACGGCGCATGTGTTTGAGCAAAGAGAAAACAACCGCATCATTCGTCCAAGTGCAGACTACACCGGGCCAGAGCATCAAGACTGGCTCCCTATTCATTTACGTTAATCCTTCTGTCTCAAGGTGGCTCATATATCGAGTCGTCCTTGAGAACCAATGAATAGAATTTTAGATAATGGTGGATGTATGTCTGATGTGAAAATTGAGAAAACCCCGAGCCTTGATCAAAATATAGGCGTTGAAAATAGCCAATACAGAAAGGCTCTACCGGGAACTGGCTTGGAATATTTCGACGCCCGTGAAGCGGTAGACGCGATATCTCCGGGCAGCTATAAAACCTTGCCTTATACGTCGAGAGTGCTGGCGGAGCAATTGGTAAGACGCTGCGATCCTGAAACCCTAGAAGACAGCTTAAAACAGATCATAGAACGTAAGAGCGACTTAGACTTTCCTTGGTATCCAGCGCGTGTCGTGTGTCATGACATTCTGGGTCAGACCGCTTTGGTTGATTTAGCGGGCTTACGAGATGCGATTGCTGACCAAGGTGGGGATCCAGCCAAAGTAAACCCTGTGGTCGAAACTCAACTGATTGTGGATCACTCTTTAGCTGTCGAGCATGCAGGATTTGATAGCGAAGCTTTTGATAAAAACCGTGCAATAGAGGAGCGCCGAAACGAAGATCGTTTTCATTTCATTGAATGGTGTAAAACGGCATTTAAAAACGTCAGTGTTATTCCCGCGGGTAACGGAATTATGCACCAGATTAACTTGGAGAAAATGTCTCCGGTTATTCAATCTAAACAAGGTATTGCGTTCCCAGATACCTGTGTTGGTACCGATAGTCACACTCCTCACGTTGATGCGCTGGGCGTTATTGCGATTGGTGTCGGTGGTTTGGAAGCCGAGACGGTAATGCTCGGTCGTCCGTCAATGATGCGTTTGCCAGATATTGTGGGCGTTAAACTGACTGGTCAGAGACAAGAAGGCATTACCGCAACCGATATTGTGCTTGCTATTACTGAGTTTCTTCGCAATGAAAGAGTGGTTTCAAGCTACTTGGAATTCTTCGGTGAAGGTGCTCGTGCACTGACCATTGGTGATCGTGCGACTATCTCAAACATGACACCTGAATACGGCGCGACGGCAGGTATGTTCTATATCGATGAGCAGACCATTCAATACCTTAAATTGACAGGTCGTGATCCTGAGCAAGTAGAGTTAGTTGAGCTTTACGCAAAGCAAACCGGACTCTGGGCGGATGATTTTGATTCGGCTCAATATGAGCGTGTATTGGAGTTTGATTTGTCGAAAGTTGAGCGAAACCTCGCAGGACCTTCGAACCCACATCGCCGTTTACCAACCAGTGAGCTTGCTCAGCAGGGTATCAGCCAAGCTTCTTGGAAAGCGCAACACGCGGAACAATATAGCGAAGAGCAAATGCCAGATGGCGCGGTTATTATCGCGGCGATTACCTCTTGCACCAATACCAGTAACCCAAGAAACGTAGTGGCGGCAGGGCTAGTGGCAAAAAAAGCGAATCAACTTGGTCTGGTTCGTAAGCCTTGGGTGAAAACGTCATTTGCTCCAGGATCTAAGGTTGCCAAGCTCTATTTAGAGTCGGCAGGTTTACTTCCAGAACTGGAACAGTTGGGTTTCGGCATTGTCGGCTATGCATGTACGACGTGTAACGGTATGAGTGGAGCGTTGGACCCTCAAATTCAACAAGAGATCATTGAGCGCGACCTCTATTCCACTGCGGTGTTATCGGGCAATCGAAATTTTGATGGTCGAATCCATCCTTATGCAAAACAAGCCTTTCTAGCCTCACCGCCATTGGTGGTTGCTTATGCCTTAGCGGGTACGATTCGCTTTGATATCGAGAAAGACAGCTTAGGCACTGACAACAATGGTAAACCAATCTATTTAAGTGACTTGTGGCCGAGTGATGCGGAGATCGATGCGGTTGTGGGGGAGCATGTTAAGCCTCAGCAATTCCAACAAATCTACGTGAAAATGTTCCAGCCGGATGGGGAACAGGTAACGACTGAACCGCTTTATGACTGGCGACCTCAAAGTACCTATATTCGTAGACCGCCTTATTGGGAAGGGGCTCTCGCAGGTGAACGAAGCCTATCTGGCATGAGGCCTTTAGCCATTTTAGGTGACAACATCACTACGGATCACCTATCGCCATCAAATGCGATTCTTGCATCAAGTGCGGCAGGTGAGTATCTCGCAAAAATGGACGTTCCAGAAGAAGACTTTAACTCTTACGCGACACATCGTGGCGATCATTTAACCGCGCAACGAGCAACATTCGCCAACCCAAAACTGTTTAACGAAATGGTGAAGGACGCTGGAGAAGTCGTGCAAGGTTCATTAGCCCGAGTTGAGCCCGAAGGGCAGGTTACCCGAATGTGGGAAGCGATAGAAACCTACATGAACCGTAAACAACCTTTGATTGTTGTGGCTGGCGCAGACTATGGACAAGGTTCATCACGCGACTGGGCGGCTAAAGGCGTCCGATTAGCGGGTGTTGAAGTGATTGTTGCTGAAGGTTTTGAGCGAATCCACAGAACTAACTTAGTGGGTATGGGCGTTTTGCCTTTGCAATTCAAAGCGGGAATCAATCGCAACACCTTAGAGTTGGATGGGACCGAACTGTACGACGTGTATGGCGACATCCAGGCGGGTTCTGATTTGGCTTTAGTGATCACTCGTAAAAGCGGAGAAAAACTTGATGTGCCAGTGACCTGTAGATTGGATACGGCAGACGAAGTAAGTGTGTATAGCGCTGGTGGCGTATTACAACGCTTTGCCAAAGACTTTCTCGCGCAATAGGAGCCTGTGATGAACATTAAACAGATAAAAGTCCCAGCAACTTATATGCGTGGAGGAACCAGCAAAGGTGTTTTCTTCTGCTTGAATGACTTACCCGAAGCGGCGCAAGTTGCGGGGCCTGCGAGAGACGAGTTTCTTCTACGTGTGATTGGCAGCCCAGATCCTTATGGTAAGCAAACTGATGGTATGGGCGGTGCGACCTCCAGTACCAGTAAAACCGTCATCGTGTCGAAGAGTGATAAAACCGATCACGATGTTGACTACCTCTTTGGTCAAGTAGCAATAGACAAGCCATTTGTCGATTGGAGCGGTAACTGCGGTAATTTGTCTGCGGCGATTGGTCCATTCGCCATTCATACTGGATTAGTTGATTCAAGCCGTATTCCTGAAAACGGTGTGGTCGAAGTGCGAGTATGGCAAGTCAATATCGAGAAAACCATTATTGTTCATGTGCCTATCGTGGACGGTGAAGTTCAAGAGTTGGGGGATTTTGAACTTGATGGTGTGACTTTCCCCGCCGCAGAAATTCAGGTCGATTTTCTCGATCCAGCTGACGCGAGTGGGTCGATGTTTCCGACAGGAAATGTGGTCGATTTCTTAGATGTCCCGGAGTTAGGTTGCATCAAAGCGACTTACATCAATGCTGGGATACCGACCATTTTTGTTGATGCTGAATCGGTCGGATATCAAGGCACTGAGCTTCAATCAGATATCAATAGTGATCCAAACGCCTTGGCATTGTTTGAGTCTATCCGAGCTCATGGCGCAGTCGCGATGGGGCTTATTGAGTCGTTAGAACAAGCTGAATCACGCCAACACACTCCGAAGGTTGCGTTTGTTGCTAAGCCTCAAGACTATCAAGCTTCAAGTGGCAAGTCAGTTACTGTGGATGAGACAGACCTGCTGGTACGCGCTCTGTCTATGGGGCAATTGCATCACGCCATGATGGGCACAGCTGCGGTTGCGATTGCTTCAGCTGCGAGTGTTCCGGGCACGCTAGTGAATTTAGCGGCGGGAGGAGGCTCTCGTGACTTTGTGACTTTTGGGCACCCATCAGGAACATTGAAGGTAGGTGCTAAAGCGCTAGAGACAGAAAGCGGATGGAAAATTGAGAGGGCGATTATGAGTCGTAGTGCCCGAGTGATCATGGAAGGTGCCATTCGTGTGCCTTTTCCCAAGTAAAGCGATTTGCGTGTTCGGTTAAATGTTCCGAACACAACGCTGAGAAAAGAGCGCAATCAAGTGCTACTGCCAAAGGGCAGGCGCTTGGAAAATGGATGAATCATGGAGGTGGCACTATGTCTGCTACAAATCGAATGACTAGAGAAACGGATTACATCACCGAGTATCAATGGGCGAGGGAAGATCCCAATTCGTTCTGGGAAACACAATCACAAGCCATTGATTGGTTTGAGTCTCCAAAAATAATATTACAAACGGACGATAACGGTATTGAACGTTGGTTTCCTGATGGGGTGATGAATACTTGCTGGTTGGCTTTGGATTATCATTGTGAAAATGGCCGTGGTGACAATACCGCGTTAATTTACGACTCTCCGGTTACCGGATCTCAATCCTCGTACACTTACAATCAATTGCGAAACCAAGTGGCTAAAGTCGCTGGGATGTTAGCCACGCAAGGCGTTACCAAAGGTGATCGTGTGGTGATCTACATGCCAATGATTCCTGAAGCGGCAATGGCAATGTTGGCTTGTGCTCGACTGGGAGCGGTTCACTCGGTTGTGTTTGGCGGATTCGCTCCTCATGAGCTTGCCGTTCGAATTGAGGATGCCGAGCCGAAGGTGTTGATTACTGCATCTTGTGGTGTTGAGATTAACAAGGTGCTGCCATATAAACCGATGGTCGATCGCGCAATCATGGACAGCCGCTGGAAGCCTGAAAAAGTGGTGGTATTCCAAAGAGAGCAGTCACTAGCCGAATTGAACAACGAACGCGATGTACTCTGGCAACAAGCCGTTGAGGATGCCTTGCCACATGTGTGTGTACCTGTTCTTGCAACAGACCCACTATATATACTGTATACCTCTGGAACGACAGGCAAACCAAAAGGGGTTGTACGTGATAATGGTGGTCATGCGGTTGCGTTGAAATACTCGATGAGCACTATCTACGATATGCCGCAAGACGGTGTGTTTTGGGCTGCTTCTGATGTCGGTTGGGTCGTTGGGCATTCCTATATTGTGTATGCGCCATTGATTCATGGTTGTACGACCATTTTGTTTGAAGGCAAGCCAGTACGAACGCCAGATCCCGGCGCATTTTGGCGCGTGTGTGAAGAATACAAAGTCGATGTATTGTTTTCTGCGCCAACCGCATTTCGAGCGATAAAGAAAGAAGATCCCGCAGGTGAGTTACTTAGCAAGTATGACTTATCATCACTCAAGTCGATTTTCATGGCAGGAGAGCGTTTAGACCCACCAACGTTGGACTGGGTTGAATCTCAGACGAATAAACCAGTTATCGACCATTGGTGGCAAACTGAGACTGGTTGGGCTATCTCAGCTAATCCTACAGGACTTGAGTCTTTGCCTGTGAAGGCGGGTTCTTCAACTAAACCTGTGCCGGGTTATCAAGTGGAGATCCTCAATGAGTTGGGTGAGCCTGCACAAGCTAACCAACAAGGTTTCGTGGCATTAAAACGACCACTTCCACCTGGTTGCTTACCGACGGTATGGCGCAACCACGATAGGTTTGAATCGGGTTATTTAAGCCAATTCCCAGGGTACTACGTCTCGGGAGATGGCGGTTACCTTGATGAAGATGGTTACCTATTTATTATGGGCCGAATTGATGATGTGATAAATGTCGCGGGGCACCGTTTGTCTACTGGTGAAATGGAAGAAATTGTTGGTGGCCACCCTGCCATTGCTGAATGTGCTGTGGTTGGTATTTACGATGAACTAAAAGGTCAGCTTCCTCTCGGATTAGTTGTTCTTAAAGATGGAGTGAAAGTGGATGGAGAAGACCTTCAAGCTGAGTTAGTGGGTAAGGTTCGAAATGAGATTGGTGCTGTCGCCTGCTTCAAGCAAGCCTTAGTAGTCGAGAGATTGCCTAAGACGCGTTCTGGTAAAATCTTACGAAGAACCATACGTCAAATTGCAGAAGGTGAACAATACGTAGTACCTTCGACGATTGATGACCCAACAAGTTTAACTGAGATCGCACAAAAGCTCGGAAAATAGGGCGAGGTTTATTTGATACAGGTTAATAGGCGATCCGATGGGATCGCCTTTTTTGTGTCTGGGGAGAGAACCCTGGCTCACAAAGCACTTAGTATTTCGTTATGCATAAATTGGGTTATACATAGCAGGCCATTATGTTTTATCTAAACTTGCGTTTATTTATCTTGTTCGTTCGTCTGCTTAATATAGCGTCAATCCAAACGAAGAACGAAGCGAGACTCCTATGACATTCACTAAACCTTTTCTTTTAGCGACACTGATTGTGACTCTTTCTGGCTGTGCATCACCGGCAATGGATAACGAAAATGAGAATGCTGCACGAAATCGTGGTGCGGTAGGCGGTGCGTTACTAGGAGCGACAGCGGGTGCACTTACTGGAGATGCAAGCTTGGCCGTTAAAGGTGCTGCGTTGGGTGGTGTTACTGGTGGTGTCGCGGGTTCAATGAAGGATACGGATGATGCGAGAAATGCTCAGCGAACTCAAGTGACTGCTGATGGCTTGTCGCAAGATAACCGCACTGATGCGGAGAAACGAGTCGCTGAAGTCGAAGCGGAAATTAAGTTGATTGAATTGGAACAGCAGCTTGCTGAGCTTAAGGAAGGCAAAGAGGAGAAAAAAGGCGACGGCGCATAACGCTCGACTCTTGCGCAATAGGTTTAACAACCATCCCATCTCAACGCGAATGACCACGACAACGTGGTCATTTTTGTATCTAAAATACACGGTTCAAACAACGAATTAATTCAATCACTTGTATAGCTAGTGATGGCAAGTAAACTAGACTCTGTTTAGATAATTAATTGGGCTGAGAACCGTACTCATAATGAACGTTACACTAAGAGCTGCAAAGCACACCGATCTAGAGCAACTTAATGAGTTGATGTTTGATCTTCACCATCACCATCATATTGCTTGTCCTGAGCACTTTAAGACGGCTGAAGAGATCGAGCAGGAGAAGAGTATTGTAAGATACTTGGATGACCCTGAATGCTTGGTGTATGTAGCATTAAAAGGTGAGCTGATTGTGGGCTTCATTTCAGGGCATTTCTGCGAGCTGATCTCTACTGTGAGTAAGCCGGTTCAGATGGGGGGTGTCGATGAGCTTTTTGTTTTACCGGAATACCGAAAAGCGGATGTTGCACTGGCGTTGTTTAAGCGTATCGAATCCACTTTCGAAGACTATGGTGTAACGCAAGTGTTCGTCGAGGTTTGGGACTTTAACTCTCCTGCCAAGGACTTCTATCAAAAAATGGGGTTCACACCTCACATTCAATGGATGAGAAAGGCTTTGCACAAAACATAGACAGCGATTCTTTGCGTGTTTCATTACAATAGTTCAACTGCGATAGCAGTCTCCATTTCTTCTATTATTTGTAGGTAAATTCGTTGGCTATTCGATATCTATTGATTTTTATTATTTCTCTGTTGAGTACTACTCCCGCTTTGGCAAACAACACCTTGCCTGATCATATTGCGGGCGCCTTGTGTGTAGTACGTGCTGACAATCAAATTGTGTTAGTTGATGAGCTGATCACGGGGCAATTGTCTCTCCCAGGAGGCACCGTAGTCGCCGGTGAATCACCTGCTATCGCAGCGCAGCGCGAAACCTGGGAAGAAGCGGGGCTATCCGTAACGGTTGGTGATGTACTTGGTTACACTGACAGCGCTGTTATTTATGATTGTATCTCAGATTCTGAGGTGATCAGTTATCAAGCTCGAAACGAAATAGGTGGCTTTGAGCTACCTATTTGGTTTGCTCCGCATTATGGCGTCGAAGTGAGCAGGGCGATGTTGCTTCCTCCTACTGCGCTACCAGCAAATCAATACCGCTACCCAGAACAGTGGTCTGAGATTAATGAGCTGTTTCTTTCGGCGACAAACCAACCTGTGACTTACGTAACGGAGCTGGTGGGTGCAGCGCCAAAAGTTCATCAAGTTGAACTAGGTTGGATTGTTTCGCTGCAAAACATGTTCGATAACCTACCTAGTATCTTTTCTAATACGGTTCTATTGACCGATCTACTCGCAAAACCGTGGGCTTTCATTGTGATTTTGCCATTAATCGCTTGGCATTTTGGTCGCAACTTTGCGTTGAAGTTCGGTTTCACCTTGATATCAGTGACACTGCTGACTTTGATAGCGCACCAAGGGTTTGGTTTCCCACGTCCACACGCTTATCTCCCAACATTGAAATTAGTGATGAGCAGTGGTTATAGTTTTCCAAGTTTGTTGGCAGCGCTTTGGGTGAGTTTAACTTTGTTGGTGCTGTGGAAACTAAAACGTCTTTTTGAGCAGAAGTCGATACTGATTGTACTTGCCGGGCTACTTTGGATTATGCTGTTTAAAGCTTATACGGGCAGTGCATTTTTCAGTGATGTGTTGATGGGCGGTTTGTTAGGCGCCTTAACGACTTGGCATATAGTGAGACTTGATAGTAAACCCGATGTTGATATTAGTGTGCTACTGAGCTCCAAAGGCGTCTGGTGGGGCTTATGCCTACTATCAATCGTACTTACAGTTATTTGGCCATTGCCAACGTTCTCATTCTGGGTCGCTATTTTAATGACCATTGCTTGCCTGGTGACGCTAACGGACTCTAAACCTTTAATCGGTCAATTCTCGTTTAAGGTTGTACTAGGCGTGATGGCGATGTTGCTTGCGGGAAATCTATTGATTAGCTGGGCTGGGAGCTTTGTTTCATTTAGTGGCATCGCTTCATTTATTGTTGAGACATTACGATTCCCAATTTTGATTTTGTTTGGTGTTGTGGCATTTCGTTTGCCTTGGTCAAGAAAATAGTCGAACGATACTTGTTAACTACAAAAAGGCTGTGCAATGCACAGCCTTTTTAATGTCTACGATACCAGTCGAATGATTACGAGTTAAAGATAAACTTTTCAATCGCAACGGCTACGCCATGATTGTCGTTGCTTGCTGTGATGTGATCTGCCAGTTTCTTGGTTTCTTCCATCGCGTTGTCCATTGCAATGCCCAGACCCGCGTATTCCAGCATATGGTGATCGTTTTCAGCGTCGCCCATACAGATCACTTCTTCGGCTGTAATGCCTAAGTGTTTGGCAATGGCTTCAATACCAACACCTTTGTTCGAGTTCGGATTTAGGAACTCTAAGAAAAAAGGTGCGCTCTGAACAATAGTAAACTGATTCTTAAGCTGTTGTGGCAATTTACTGATGATGTCTGTCAGTTTCGTTGGCTCAGCAACAATCATGGTTTTAATGATTTCGTGGTCGTCTTCCAACTGAGAAAAATCGAATTCGGTAATATCTAAGCCGTTAATGCGCGCCTCAATGCCGGTGTATTCGTTGTTCTCTGGTGTAATTAAACCATGAACTTTGCTGAACGCATGGACATAGCCACCAAGCTGTTCGGCAAGTGCAGCGATTTCTTTTGCTGCTTTACCATTACTGATCTCGCTATGAATGATCTCTTTTGTTGATACATTCTGAACCATAGAGCCATTGTAGAAGAGTACAAAGTCATCCTCGCCGTTAATTGAAAGCTCATCGAGTTTGCTTTGCATGCCTTCTAAAGGGCGGCCAGAAGCCAGAACGACTTTCACACCCGCAGCGCGAGCTTTAGCAATTGCATCTTTGTTCTCTTGAGAAATCACTTTGTCACTGTTGAGAAGTGTACCGTCCATATCAAGAGCAATCAGTTTGTACATGTTGTTCCTTACTAAAAATTAAAAGCTAACGAAATCTAATGGGCGAAAGGATAAGGGAACTTGAAACTTCAGGCTAGGGCTTTGATCAACTGATTTATCAGTACTCATTTGTTTGACCAAGAGGGGTAAGTGCTTTAAGGTCTGCGGTTGATTAATTTCATCAAATGATTGAGCTGAGGGAAAGTTGTACAAGATTAACGAAATGTTTGAAACCATCCAGGGTGAGGGCGTGTTTACCGGCGTTCCTGCTGTTTTTGTTCGTCTGCAAATTTGCCCTGTAGGCTGTTCTTGGTGTGATACCAAACAGACATGGGAAGCTTTGCCACAAGACGAGACTAGCCTTGGTGATATCATGGTTAAGACAGAGGATTCACCGACTTGGTCTTCTATTGATGCTCAAGGAATCGTCAATGAATATATCAAGCAAGGTTACACGGCTAAACACATTGTGATTACAGGTGGTGAGCCATGTATTTATGATCTTGTCCCTCTTACTGAAGCATTTGAGAAACACGGCTGTCGCTGCCAAATTGAGACTAGCGGTACATCCGAAGTCAAAGCGACACCTGACACCTGGGTTACGGTGTCACCTAAAGTGGCAATGAAAGCGAAGCTGGAAATCTTAGACAGCGCTCTACAGCGTGCTAACGAGATTAAGCACCCAGTAGGAACAAGTAAGGACATCGAGCAACTTGATGGTTTACTGGAACGAGCAGAAGTATCTGACGATACTGTGATTGCTCTACAACCAATTAGCCAAAAAGATCGTGCGACGAAGCTTTGTATTGATACCTGCATTGAGCGCAATTGGCGCTTATCAATTCAAACTCATAAGTACTTGAGCATCGCATAGTTTGTGACTTTGTAGAGTGCTTACCCGTTGTAGAAAGCTCGTCAATTTTAGGTAGGAATGGAAATGAAAAAAGCAGTTGTAGTATTTAGTGGTGGTCAAGACTCAACCACGTGTCTAGTTCAAGCATTAAAAGAGTATGATGAAGTTCATGCGATTACGTTTGACTATGGTCAGCGTCATAAACTCGAGATTGAAGTCGCTGAATCACTAGCTAAAGAGTTAGGCGTGAAAGCGCACAAAGTGATGGATGTGACTCTATTAAATGAGCTAGCTATCAGCTCTTTAACTCGTGACGATATTCCTGTTTCTCATGAACTGCAAGAGAACGGTTTGCCAAACTCGTTTGTCCCAGGTCGTAACATTCTGTTCTTAACGCTTGCTGGTATCTACGCATATCAAATTGGCGCTGAAACGGTGATTACCGGTGTGTGTGAAACAGACTTCTCTGGCTACCCTGATTGTCGTAATGACTTTGTAAAAGCGATGAACTCTGCGTTAGTACAAGGTATGGATAAGCAGCTGGACATCAAAACGCCACTAATGTGGCTAAACAAGGCTGAAACTTGGGCCTTAGCCGATCAATACTCAGCACTTGAGCTAGTGCGCAATAAAACTCTGACTTGTTACAACGGCATCATCGGTGATGGTTGTGGCGATTGTCCAGCGTGTGAATTACGTAAAGTCGGCCTCAATGATTACCTCGGTGACCGCGAAAGCATCATGGCTGAGTTGGTTCGAAAACAGGCTGAGAATAAATAACTTCTGGTAAATCAATAGGCTCGTTATAGGCATCGATGATGCAGTTTCGGCCGTTGCTCTTTGCTTGATACAACGCTTGATCAAGAACTGAATACAAGTCATCAAAGTCACTTAATGCGTTTGAGGTTGCTAAGTAAGCAAAACTCGCGGTTACATTAAGTGGCTTTTTACTTTCTGATAAGAAGACCGTGCTTGATATGGCGTAGTGCAACTCTTCAACACGCTCTCGTACTTCAGCAGGTTTTGTGTCGGTCAGCATGATCACAAACTCCTCACCACCTAAACGACCAAACAATTCACCATTCATTAAGTGTTTTCTTATTTGCTGGCTAACATGAACGAGTGCTCTGTCGCCAGTAGGGTGACCATGTTGGTCATTTATCTTTTTAAACTTATCTAGGTCAAGCAAAACAAGAACGTGTTGCTTGTCCTTGCCTTGACAGCGTTTTACTCGCTTAATTCTTCGTATTATTTCGGTGCGACCGTACGCCTTTGTCATTACGTCAATGGCTGCTTTTGCACGAACGGTTCTGTTTACCAATACTGTAAAGCTCGCTGCACATAACAATAGGATCACGGTGATGTTGTACATCCACCTTTGATGTTCCATCTTTTCAATTTGAATGCGGTCGAGTTTCGTCTGATGTGCCAGAAAGGAGTTTTCCAACTCTTGTTCATATTTAGCGTGAGTTAGGTCTAGTGCTTCAAAGGCTAACCGGTTATCAATATCTCGTGCTTCCATCTGTATGGACGAGTAACGTTGGTAAAAGTAAAACGCTTGCTGGTAATCGCCCAGTGATTGATGAATATCAGAAAGCTGAAGAAGGGATTCTGCGATGTACTTATGCCTTGTAACTTGTTCGGCTAGCGCTAGAGCTTGTTGGGCATAATTGAGTGCTTCTTTCATTAACTTCCGATCTTCGAACATATTGCTGATTGCTAAGTAAGCGTTGATTCGAATGACATTATTGTTGAGCTCGCTGGAAGCAGAAAGAGCGTCGACTAAATAGCTTCTTGCTAGATCATAGTCATTGGTTTGTGTGTACGCTTTACCCAAACCAAGATTGGTTAGAGCGATGCCGTAGTTATGATATGAGGTACTCAGTAGTACTTTAGCTTGCTTAAAATGGGTAATCGCTAAATCATTTTCCCCTTGATTCAGATATAGGTCAGCTAAGCTGTGGTGTACTTGAGCTTTCATTAAATCTGAAGCATCAGCTCTGAGTGCTAGCGCTTCTGTCAAGTACTGCGCCGATTTATCGTATTGCTTTAGTTCTTTGAGCAAATTACCTACATCATTGTAGATTCCAGAAATATCATGCCCTTGTGGAAATACGTTAATCAATGCTAGATAGGTGTTTAGCGCTGCTTGATAGTCACTACGGAAATGGTGATTGTTGGCGATGACTCGATAAGTCCCAAATTTTGGCAATACAGGGTCGGCGATGTTATGCAAATCGGATTGAAGAGCTGAGCAGTAATAGTTTGCTTGATGGTACTTCGCTTGCTCGTTCAGGGATCGGCATAGTTGGTATTTCAGTAGCGCTCTTCCGGTTAAATCGCTGCGCGATTGCATCTTCGCTAACAGGGTCAAAAAGCCTTGCTGTGCCTCTTCATATTGACCTTTGCCGTCTTTCATCAGCGCAGAAAGAAACGCATTTTCAATTGCCTGGTATTCGCTGTCATTGGAAGCTATGCCATAGAAGGGTTGATCGCGATGACTCATGTATTGATAGAGGAGAGATGATAGGTAAAGCTTATCACCGTAAACAGTCGAGCTCGTATAGCGTGTTTGCAGCATGTTTAACGCACGTTCAGGAGAGTGCTTCAAAGTCGATAGGTAAAGTGCATTCCAATCAGCGTTTGGAGTGTTTATGTCAGATGCGCTTGGCAAAGTGATAGGTGAGTCTAAAGAGAGACTTGGACTGACTGGTTGGCTGTGTGTAACAAAACTAACCCAAAAGATAAAGCTAAGAAAAAGAGAACGTGTCACAAGAAGCTATCAAGTAGATAAAGAACGATATTCTATGATTAGTTTGATCTTGCTTCAATTTTTGAGGGGTGTTTGTGGCAGGGATTGCGAACGGGATCTCTAATTTATTTAGTTTTATCAGAGAGATATCGGCCGTACAATTTGCACGGCCGATACTTGAAATTAGATGTATAATTTCGCTAGGTCAGAAGGCTCAAGCTCTTTGCCTTCTAGAGATTCGTTCCAGTTAACACCGACTAGTACGCCATCTTCAGCAAGAGTTAGTAGCCAATCTTCGACAAAGATGTCTAGTGGAATTTCTAGTACTTCAAAGTCAGCCCACTCTTCAACGTTGTGAGTTTGAGCATCTTCTTTTGAAGACCAGAAAGGCATCACTTCGCTGTTTTCGAATTCACTTGAGTCACATGCTAGCCAACCTTCTTCGTTGCGAAGGCCCCATACCAGTTTAGTTTCTTGTGTTTCAGAAACGAAAAGTTCTAGATTTGCTTGAGTATCAGCTGTTAGTTTGCTCATGGATTAATTCTCTATGTTGATAACGTGGCAAGATTAACATTATAGACGGCTTAGGTATATGCTATTTAAGGAATTATAACCATACTGAAACGTGAACTTAAGATAACGTTTCAGTATGGTTAAAGTAGGGAGGGTTACTTCTTAATCTTAGTGAAAATATGCCATTCTTCTTTGATATTGCCTTTAAACCCGGCAACGGAAGCAACGACTTTGCGGTGAAGGGCATGGTTGATTTCAGTGTCATTGCTACTGAACTCAGCATCACCATGACCAACGATATTGACTCTAGAAGGTTGGATACCGTTACTGATAAGTGCGCGTCTAACGTTGGCAGCACGTTCTTTTGACAGCATTAGGTTGTGCTCGGCATTGCCTACCTTACTGGCGTAACCTTGCAGTTCAATGGTCGTGCTTTCGTAACGTTTCAAAAAGGCAGCCATTTGGCGTATCTGATTGAGGAAAGCAGGGTTAATTTCTGTAGAGTTATTGGCGAAGAGTATATGGAGCTCTTTCTTCTCCGATGACTCGAAATATGAACCACAACCGTCGTTATCTATTTCTGCACCAATCTGCGTATCGGCACACAAATCACGCGCATTGATTACGCCGTCGTTGTCGTCATCTTGTAGATCGTAAATTTGAGTGACAGGCGGAAGCGCACGATACTCAAATTCATCTTCATTGTTGTCAGCTAAAGCATGGGTAGATACAACCATGAAGCAAAGCGATAAAACTGTGTTTGTTAGCTTCATTAATATTCCACCTTTTCATTCCATTCTTCAGGGATCTCAACTCGTAAGCCAGTAAGTAGATTACCAGTTGCGTTCATAACGCGATATTTTGCGTATTGCTCGTCATACTTGGCATCTAAATAGCCTTTACGAGCTTCAAACAATTCATTCTCTGTATTGAGCAAGTCGAGTAGGGTTCGTTTACCGATGCGGTATTGTTTCTCATATGAAATAACCGTATCTGATGCCGAGTCTACGTGGTCAGATAGGAATTCTTTTTGCTGGACCGTCAAATCTAGAGCACTCCAGGAAAGGCGTAAACTCTCTTCAACATTGCGGTACGTGCTCTCACGAAGATCCTTGGCTTTGTTCAGTTGGTACGCGGCACTTTCAGCGCGGTCTTGATCTGAACCACCATTATAAAGATTGTATCTTAAGCGAACCATCGCGGAGAATTCATCACTACTCCCTTCTGTACCTCCGGCATCATCACGCCAGGTTTGCGCTGCTTCAAAAGACACTGTTGGGTAGTTGGTGCTTTTCGACTGCTTATACTGAAACTTTGCTGAATCAACGTCGGCTTGAGCTATCTTGATCACAGGGTGTTGATTGAAGGCTTTTGCTAGGGCGCCATCAACAGTGTATGGAATAGCACCAGCATCGGCGCGAGGAAAGGTTAGACCTAGCGGAGATTGTCCGACAAGTCGCTTAAATTGAGTGTGAGTGTCAAACAAGTTATTTTGAGCTGCGAGTAAGTTACCATGTGCTTTAGCAATACGAGCTTCTACTTGAGACATATCTGCTGTCGAGCCAATTCCTGACTCCACGCGCTTACGAATATCACTGTATATCTCTTTGTGTGTCGCTAGGTTACTTTCAGAGAGAGAAAGAACTTCATAGGCCTTAACTGCATCAAGGTAGACTTTCGTTACTTCTAATGCGATGTCTTGCGCGTTAGACAGTAATTGATAGCGAACAGACTCAGCGTCTGCTGCAGTACGGTCGATATCATTTGATGTGTTTGAGCCATCCCATATCAATTGGGTTAACGTAATTGTCGCTTCTTTGCGAGTGAGGTCAGTTGTATCGGCGTTCGTGGCAAGGTCCGTGTGCTCATAACCAATACCTCCATCTAAATCGATACTTGGTCGGTAGGCTCCCCCTGATGCATCATTCAAGTAACGTTTACTAATATACTCGTTGTAAGCACTTTTGATTTCAGGGTTACTTTCTAAAGTAAATGCTACAGCCTGCTCTAAGGTTTGTGCGCCAGCCGGCAAACTCAGCGCTATCGCTAATCCTAATGTTGTTGCTTGAATGCAATTCAATTTCCATCTCCCCAAATGGACTGACACCGAAATATGAGCTTTACTTGGTAAAGACACAAAATTTAGGTGAACCGCCAAAAAAATAACGTTCGCTCTAGAAGCTGCCGTAAATGGTTGTAAATTTGTTAACCGATCATCGTGCGTTTTATTTTGATTTTGAGCACTGAAATCTTTTATTTGTATTCGAATTATCTTTCGCTGACACAATAACTTATATTGATGTTTTAGGCACCTGAATTGTTACTTGTTGTGAGCATTGTCATTACCTTGCATCTAAGGTTGTTAAATAATGGAATCATAACTATGAATGATGTGTTTTTAGATGTTATATTCTAACTAATATTATAAAAAGATGTCACTATTTTGACGTTGATGACAAAAGATGGGTTTTAGGGGTTAATATGGACATGACGACTTTGAATTTGGCTGGCGCACTAGCACTGGGCCAGCGCATTGTTATTTCAACAGATGGCACGATTAAAGTCCTAGAAGAAGGCGAGCCACTTCAGGCGGGAGATGTCATCTTAGAATCTCTTAATGAATCAAATAGCCCTGAAGTTTCCGCGAAGCGATTCTCACCAGAAGATGGTGAGATTGAACTCGACCAAGATATTGCTGATATATTCGCAGCCTTAGAAGAAGGTCAAGACCCTACAGAATTAGGCGAAGAGTTCGCAACCGCTGCTGGTCAAAATGGTTCTAGCTTAGGTACTAGTGGTACAATTGAGCGAGATGGCGAAGAAACGATCCCTGGTACTGATTTCGTCACTACAGGTTTCGAAGCGTTGGGTATGTCTCGTACACAAAGCTTGAGCCTGCTTGATGCTTATCGTTTTATCTCAGAATCTTCAACCCAATCAAATACAGCCCCTTTATTTGCAGATTCAAACAATGTAGCCATGGGTGACACGATATCTTTATCGACTGATGAAGATACCCCAGTCAGCGGTACATTGAGTGCTTTTGATGGCGATAATGACACTCTTTCTTTTGCTATTTCTAAACCGCCGGCAAACGGAACCGTCACTTTAAACAGTGATGGTAGTTGGACATACACCCCAAATAATGATTTCAATGGTGACGATAGTTTCTCGGTCGTTGTATCCGATGGCCAAGGTGGTACTGATACGATCACTGTGAATGTTGGCGTTAACCCTGTCAACGATACCCCACTCATTACAGATGCAAATGGCAACCCACTTGGCGACAATATAGCCGTAACTACTGATGAAGACACACCAGTCAACGGTAGCATTTCAGCATCTGACACTGATGGTGATTCATTAAACTTCTCTAAAGGCACTGAACCATCCAACGGCACCGTTGTTGTAGATGAAGACGGCAACTGGACCTACACGCCAAACGAAAATTACAACGGCAATGATAGCTTCACTGTTGTTGTTAGCGATGGAAATGGCGGAACAGACACTATTACTGTTGATGTTGGTGTGCTGCCTGTTGATGACGTGACCACAGTGAGCTTGTCAGCGGATGCGTCAGTCACCGAAGGCGAGAACATCACCTACACGGCGACACTGACGAATCCTGCGGATGGCGCGGTGACGGT
>NZ_VTXJ01000035.1:0-37595 GCF_013114525.1 Vibrio sp. T3Y01
GGGATGGAGCAGCTTGGTAGCTCGTCGGGCTCATAACCCGAAGGTCGTCGGTTCAAATCCGGCTCCCGCAACCACATTACAGTTAAACGCGATAGCGGTTAACTTATGCGATACTAGCTCAGTTGGTAGAGCGCAACCTTGCCAAGGTTGAGGTCATCGGTTCGAACCCGATGTATCGCTCCAGCTTTCTTCTAAAAAAGCTAATAAGTACTTTAAATCTCTGTGTTTAAAGGCGACCACAAAGGTCACGCTCTTTCTTTAATGCTGCGAAGCATAATCCCCCAAAAAAGCAAATAATCCTCCATCATGGTGGATATTTTTTTGTCTTAAATTTTTCTTAGCAACTGGAATGCTAGTAAACATCAGGTCTCTGAAGCAGATACTTGAGGTTTTTCACATCTATAAACAGACTTATCCACAAATAGTTAGATGTGGATAACTTGGTTGATAAAGTTATTTCAGGCTTAATTCTTTATATATCTCAAAAAGATCTTTCTTATTTTCAATATATTAGCTGAATTCTGATGTTCGTAACTTGTTGTTTTTTATGGGTTTAGGTGTATTTGTGGAATTAAGCTAAAGATCGTTAACTTGTTGTTTTTTGATCTTAATCATTTATCGGTACTGTGTTTAACTTTGCGCAGGTGTCGGAAGTTTACGAGAGTTCTGAATTTTTTCCACATTGTCAAAATTGAGAACAAGGTCAAACATTGTTCTAAAATTATGTGCAACGAGTTGTCTTAAATATTGGACTGTTAGTAAGAGCTAGCTTGTCATGCATTGGCATATATAGGGCTAAGCATCTCTTGGTAGTCCTTTCTCAACGATGCGTATCAGCCGGTGCTTTTTAGTTGCGACTTTGCTGTTACCTTTTTGAACCTCAATAATGCTCGGCAATTGCTGTAATTGTTTTTCTAAAGCCCACTCGATATGAACATCTAACAGGTCGTTATTACCTCGGTGAGACTCTAACGTTTCAACAATACGTTGTTGGAATGGCGCATTACCCATAGCAACATAGATATTGCGTAACCATTGGGTATGGCCAATGCGTCTAATCGCTGAACCTTCCATTTTCTTTAAGAAGGTCGCTTCATCCCAGCTTGCGAGTAAAACGAGGTCAGCTTCTTTAAAATCTTCTCTACGGTGGAAGTCTTTTTGTTCAGTGATATCAGCATGACGATTCCATGGGCAGACCAATTGGCAGTCATCACAACCATAGATTCGGTTCCCAATTGCTTCTCTGAACTCTTCTGGGATTACGCCATCGTATTCAATCGTTAAATATGAAATACATTTGCGAGCATCAACCACACCATCAGCAATAATGGCGCCAGTTGGGCAGGAGGTGATACATGCGGTGCATTTGCCACATTCGTCAACACTCGGCTCATCCGTTGGAAGAGGGATGTTAACCAGTAGCTCTCCTAAGAAGAACCAAGAGCCTGCGTCTTTATCGAGAATGAGTGAGTGTTTGCCTGTCCAGCCTAGCCCTGCTTTTTGAGCTAGTGGTCTTTCTAAAATAGGCGCCGAATCGACGAAAGGACGAGAGTCTAAACCTTCGACCTCTTTTTCAATTTTTTGCCCCAGCTTTTTCAATTGGTTACGGAACAATTTGTGATAATCGCGGCCTAAAGAATAACGGCTGATGTAACCTTGAGTGGTATCACTGAGGTTTGAGGCAAATTGAGCTTCTGGTGGTAGGTAGTTCATTCGGGCACTGATCACTCGAATGGTTCCTGGGTGAAGTTCATTAGGACGTGCGCGCATCATGCCATGACGGGCCATCCAATCCATTTCGCCGTGATGACCTGCATCTAGCCATGCTTGAAGAGGGGCTTCATGTTCACTGAGATTAACATCGCAGATGCCAACTTTTTGAAAGCCTAGCTCTTTTCCCCAAATTTTAATTTTTTCAGCAAGATGGTCTAGATTCATGGCTTCATTCTTATAGAGATAAGGATAACTAAAATTCGGTTCGGCAAAAATGGGGGGCGGATCTTAACGGATCTTAGTGGTGTTGACCAGAACAGACGTGTTTTGAACAGTATTTTTCATAGAACTTACACTTGAGTGCTTGTCTCCCAAAAGCATCACGGTTTACTATTCTTGTTCTTTTGATTTTTATATAGTCAACGATCGATTTTTAGAGAACGTATTCATGAGCACTAAACAATTTACTTTGAAAGATGAACAAGCAACGATTCAACTAGGAACGGAGCTTTCTAATCTTTGCTCACAGCAGACAACGATTTATCTGCATGGTGATCTTGGCGCAGGTAAAACGACGTTTAGTCGCGGCTTTGTAAAAGCACTTGGTCATCAAGGAAATGTAAAGAGCCCAACGTATACTCTAGTTGAACCTTATCAACTTGCAGATTGGCAGGTGTATCATTTTGATCTTTACCGCCTAGCCGACCCTGAAGAACTCGAGTTTATGGGGATTCGTGATTACTTTACGCCTGACGCGATCTGTTTGGTTGAATGGCCAGAGAAGGGCTATGGATTACTGCCAGAAGCGGACATGGATATTGATATTCGTTACCAAGACGATCACCGTATTGTTTCTTTAACCGCTAATAGTGAATACGGACAGCGCTTACTTAGTCAGTTGGAGTTATGTTGATTTCTAGACGCCTTTTTCCAACAGTAGCCATGATGGCTGCTGTTTTCTCCTTACTATTTTCATCACTGGTTTCTGCGAATTCACTAAAAGGTTTGAGGGTTTGGCCTTCTCCTGAAGAAACGCGTGTGGTTATCGATCTTAAATCTGAGGTCGACTTTAGCTATTTCACACTGAGTAGCCCACGCCGCTTGGTCGTTGATTTAAAAAATACCGAATTGGCCACTAAGCTACCGGTGGTGGTGAAAGACAGCCCAGTACTGTCTAAAGTTCGTAAAAGCTCTCCCCCACAGAAGGGAACCTATCGCTTAGTTTTCGAATTGAAGAAATCTTCTAAAGCTGAACTCTTTAAGTTGAGCCCAACACCGGGCGGCCAATACGGGCACCGCTTGGTTATCGATCTGCCTCATGGTGCAGTGAGCAAGAGTAAACCAGCTACAAAACCAAGTAATCCAACGGTAAGTAAAGACATCAACCAGGTTAAGCGTCAGAAAGATATTTTGATCGTGATTGATCCTGGCCATGGTGGTGAAGACCCAGGCTCGATTGGTCCAAGTCGTAAATATGAAAAAGATGCGACGCTGAGTATTTCAAAGAAGTTAGCTGCTCAATTGAATGCGGTTCCGGGTATCAAAACTCGCATGACTCGTAATGCTGACTACTTCGTAAACCTCAATCGACGTGTTGCTATCGCTCGTGAAAATGAAGCACACCTATTGATCTCTATTCACGCGGATGCCTTTACCACACCTCAACCACGAGGCGGCTCGGTGTTTGTACTGAACACTCGACGTGCGAATACAGAAATCTCCCGTTGGATTGAAAATAAAGAGAAGCAATCAGAATTGTTGGGGGGCAGCGGCGCTGCTTTCACTAGCAATATTGATGATAAGAACGTAAACCAAACCTTGTTGGACTTGCAATTTAGCCACTCTCAAAAAGAGGGCTATAAACTGGCAACAGCGATTCTTTCTGAAATGGGTAAAGTGGCTAAACTGCACAACAGTAAGCCGATTAATACGAGCTTGGCAGTATTGCGCTCACCGCAGATCCCATCAGTATTGGTAGAAACGGGCTTTATTTCAAACCCAACGGAAGAGAAGTTACTTTTCCAACGTTCGCACCAAGATAAGCTTGCACGTGCCGTGACTAAAGCTGTGGTCAAGTACCTGAAAGCGAACCCGCCAGAAGGGATTATCTTGTCGAATGCAACATCATCAACAGGTAGTGTTAGCCAGCACAAGGTGTCTCGTGGTGAGTCATTATCTGTGATTGCGAGTAAGTACGGCACATCGACACAAGCATTGATGAAGTACAACAATCTGAAGTCGAGCAGCCTAGCTATTGGCCAAGTGCTTAAGATTCCAGGCGGTGCTTCAAGCTCATCATCAAGCAGTGCGGTTAAAACTAAGACTATCACTCACACGGTTAAGTCTGGAGAATACTTAGGCAAGATCGCTAGCCGTTATAAAGTGTCGGTGGCTGATATTAAACGTGAGAACCGTCTAAAATCAGAAACAGTGAGAGTGGGCCAAAAGTTACGTATTACGGTTGAGGTGAAGGATGTTCCTCTACGCAAACATAAAGTCGCAAGAGGTGATTACTTGGGCAAGATTGCCGCGAAGTACGGCGTGAGTGTGAACAGCATTCGCCAAGCGAATAAGCTACGCTCTGATGAACTGGCGATTGGACAAGTGCTGATTATTCCTCATAAATAATCGAGTTTAACTAACATAGAAGTACCTTCTAAGCTCGGAAGGGCTTCTCTGAATGGCAGTAAGGTAGCTATAAATATGACGATCAAAATACTGCCAGCTCGCTTAGCGAACCAAATCGCAGCGGGTGAAGTGGTAGAAAGGCCAGCCTCTGTTGTAAAAGAGCTGGTTGAGAACAGTTTGGATTCCGGCGCGACACGTATCGATATTGATATCGAGAAAGGCGGCGCTAAGATGATCCGTGTTCGGGATAACGGTAAGGGCATCGTAAAAGATGAACTGGCTCTCGCACTAAGTCGCCACGCTACCTCTAAAATCCATACTCTTGATGACCTTGAGGCGATCGTCAGCCTAGGTTTCCGTGGTGAAGCGCTAGCGAGTATCAGCTCAGTAGCGCGCTTAACCATGACTTCACGCCCTGCCATCCAAGATCAAGCTTGGGCAGCGCACAGTGAAGGCCGAGACATGCAGGTAAAGCTTCAGCCTGCCGCGCATCCAATTGGCACCTCGGTTGAAGTGTTGGATCTGTTTTTCAATACCCCGGCACGCCGAAAATTCTTACGTACTGAAAAAACCGAATTCACTCATATTGATGAGCTGCTTAAGCGCATCGCATTAAGTCGCTTTGATGTGACGATCAATCTTCGTCATAACGGCAAGATGATTCGTCAGTACCGCGCTGCTAAGACAGAGGTTCAAGCCGAAAAACGAATTGCTGCGGTATGTGGTAATCCATTTGTTCGTCATATGCTTAAGATAGAGCTTGAGCACCAAGGATTGAAACTTCATGGCTGGATCACTACGCCAGAAGGGGCAAGACAGCAAAGCGACTTACAATACTGTTATGTGAATGGTCGCATGATGCGTGACAAACTGATCAATCACGCGATTCGTCAAAGCTACGAAACTAGCTTGCGCCCAGACCAATTTGCAACTTATGTACTCTTCATTGAATTGGATCCGCATCAAGTCGATGTGAATGTTCACCCTGCTAAACATGAAGTGCGCTTCCATCAAGCGCGTCTGGTGCATGACTTCATCTATCAGGCATTGAGTGATGGTCTAGCACAAAGTAAGCAAATCGATGCGGCGCCTATTAATCAATCTGCTTTCCATCAATCAGAAGCCCCTAACTATCAACAAGATAGTTCTGTGCCTGAAGCGGAAGAGATGACGAACTTTAGCGCTCCAGAAAGCAATGTCCCAGCTCATTCGGAACAATCGCAGGTTTCTGAAAGAGTGCGACATGCGATTGAGCAGACTCCAGCCTATCCGAGAAAAGCAGAATCTGAGCAAGTTTATAATCAGCCTCAACATAGCGTTAATGATGGTCGTCAGCGCTATAGTTCACCGTCGAATAGAGACTCTTCAAGTAATTTGGGCTCACCTGCTAACCGAAACTCGTCTGCTCGTGAAACCAGTTTTACCGGTTCGCCTCGTCAAGAGTGGATAGAATCACGACCTGCTCCGAAAAAAGAGAAAGAGTCACACCAACACCACGCCGAACCAGCGCCTTCGAAGCGTGAGGTGAGCGCTTACAAAGAGCTGTTGAAAACGCCAGACTTTGAGCGCCAAACAGCAGAGCCATCAGATGCTCAACAGCCGGTGGTGCAAACAGCACCAAGCGATACTGAGTTGCCTCAACAGAAGCTGCCTCAGTCGAAGCCAAGAACACCGGTTACCGATTTAGGTAAGGCCGTCTCGATTGTCGAGCGTCAGTACCTGATGATGGGCAATAAGAATGGTTGCGTGTTGGTCTCTTTGGCTAAAGCGGAATTACTGCGCGTTATTGGCCAGCTGGATGCACGAAGCGGAGCCTTAAAAAGCCAGCCATTACTGGTGCCTTTGTCGCTTAAAATTGGCAGTGAATTGGTTGAGGTAGCGAAGACATTAAACCAACCACTGTCTCGTCTTGGTATTGAACTTAAGGTTCGAAATAGCGAAGCCATTATGGTGATGGGGGTTCCTTCTCCATTAAGGCAGCAAAACTTACAAATTCTGATCCCAGATCTGTTATCGTACGCGGCTTCAATAAATGCCCAGAGTACAGTGAAGCAACCTGATGACATGTTGCCAGCTTTGGTTAACTGGATCGGGATTCAAACCGCACAAGTAAAAAGCGACTACACTTTATCTGAAGCGGTTCAATTAGTTGGGGAACTTGAACAACTTTGGCATGGTCTACTTCCATTAGATGATCCTGAGTTTGTTAATCCTATCGACTTTTCGGCGACTATTGCGGCATTTATGGCTTAGTTTATTGATAAATTAAGCATATTTACGGCTTAGGCTGTGTATGATTTTATTTTTACGATGGGACCTTTTGTGAAAGTGAATCCATCGTGACAAAAGCCCTTTGCTATAAAGCGCTATAACTGAGAAACAAATACTAACTATCATGACTGAAAAATTACCTTTAGCGTTGTTTTTAATGGGCCCAACGGCATCAGGAAAAACAGATTTAGCTATCCGCTTACGTCAGAAATACCCAGTAGAGATCATCAGCGTCGATTCGGCACTTATCTACAAAGACATGGATATTGGCACCGCTAAACCGGATGCAGAAGAGCTTGCGCTCGCGCCTCACCGCTTGATTGATATTCTTGACCCAAGCGAAGCGTACTCTGCGGCAGATTTTCGTCGTGATGCACTGAAAGAGATGAACGAGATCGTTGCCCAAGGCAAGATTCCTCTTTTGGTGGGCGGCACTATGCTTTACTACAAAGCGTTGTTGGAAGGTTTATCGCCACTACCGGCTGCGGATCCCGAGATTCGTAAGCAGATTGAAGCGGAATCTATTGAGCAAGGTTGGCAAGCATTACATGATCAATTAAGAGAGATTGATCCCGTATCCGCTGAAAGAATACACCCAAATGATCCACAAAGGCTTTCAAGGGCATTGGAAGTTTATCGAATTTCGGGTAAAACATTAACAGAGCTAACTCAAACGAAAGGCGATAGCCTGCCATTTCGTGTAAAACAATTTGCAATAGCTCCCAAGGAAAGGAAGGAACTCCATCGCCGCATTGAGCTGCGTTTCGAGAAGATGATAGAAGCAGGATTTGAAGAAGAAATGAAGGCGCTGTACGCCAGAGAAGATCTTCACCCTGAACTGCCATCGATCCGATGCGTTGGTTATAGGCAGATGTGGGATTATTTAGACGGTAATTGTGATTTAGACGAAGCGGTTTTCCGTGGTGTCTGTGCAACCCGTCAGTTGGCCAAGCGACAGATCACCTGGTTGCGCAGTTGGGATGATTTAACTTGGTTGGATAGCGAAAACATTGATCAAGCGTTAGAAACTCTTTCAGATGCAATAGCATCTGATTAGTATTGCTGTGTATAATGTGATCGCTTTTGCGTGAATATACTCTGGAAAGGATCCGTTATTGAGGCTTTTTAAAATCACAGCCTTTCAATAACAACGGAGTTTTTTTATTCATTTAGCTCAGATGCAAAGGCCGCACCTTTTTGTGCACCACTAGCTAAATAATTACAACAAAATACAAAATAAGGAAAATAAAATGGCTAAGGGGCAATCGCTACAAGACCCATTCCTAAATGCACTCCGCCGTGAGCGCATTCCAGTCTCAATCTACCTTGTAAACGGCATTAAGCTGCAAGGTCAGATCGAGTCTTTCGATCAATTCGTGATCTTGCTGAAGAACACTGTAAACCAAATGGTTTATAAGCATGCGATTTCTACTGTGGTTCCTGCTCGTGCAGTAAGTCACCACAGCGGCGAGCAACGTGCTCCATCTGATCGTGCTGAGAAGACAGAAGATTAATCGTTCAATTAACACAGCAAATGCTGTGATAAGGAGTTGGTTGCTTGTTTGACCGTTATGAATCCGGTGAGCGAGCCGTACTTGTTCATATCAACTTCACGCATGAGGGAGAATGGGAAGACCTAAGCGAATGCGAAATGCTGGTCTCCTCTGCGGGGGTAGAAACGCTACAAGTGATTACTGGTAGCCGCCAATCCCCACTCCCTAAATACTATGTCGGAGAAGGTAAAGCCCTAGAAATCGCACAAGCTGTTCAGCTGACCGGTGCTGAAATTGTGATTTTTAACCACTCCCTCTCTCCTGCCCAAGAGCGAAACCTCGAGCAATTGTGTAAATGTCGTGTGATTGATCGCACGGGTTTGATCTTAGATATCTTTGCACAACGTGCGCGAACTCATGAAGGTAAGCTACAAGTTGAGCTCGCTCAGCTTCGTCATATCTCTACCCGATTGATTCGTGGTTGGACTCACCTTGAAAGGCAGAAAGGTGGTATTGGTCTTCGTGGTCCAGGTGAAACTCAACTGGAAACCGATCGACGTTTGTTGCGTGACCGTATAAAGGCAATATTACGTCGTTTAGCTAAGGTAGCTAAGCAACGTGAACAAGGACGACGTGCTCGTAATCGAGCTGAGATCCCAACCGTTTCTTTAGTTGGTTATACCAACGCGGGGAAATCAACGCTTTTCAATCGAATCACTAGTGCCGGTGTTTATGCGGCAGACCAACTGTTTGCAACACTAGACCCAACACTACGTAAGATTGATTTGTCAGATGTCGGGCCTGCGATTCTCGCAGATACCGTAGGTTTTATCCGTCATCTACCACACGACTTGGTCGCTGCGTTCAAGGCTACGTTACAAGAGACGCAGGAAGCTGACATTTTGTTACATGTTGTTGATGCCAGTGATGACCGCTTTCGTGAGAACATTCAGGCTGTTCATGATGTATTAGAAGAAATCGATGCTCATGAAGTGCCAACCCTTGTAGTCATGAACAAGATTGACTGCATGGAAGACCAAAAACCTCGCATTGATAGAGACGAAGAGGGCGCACCACGCGCTGTTTGGGTTTCTGCGATGGAAGGCGAAGGTATTGAACTGCTGTTTGAAGCTTTAACTGAGCGTTTAGCGAGTCAAATGGTTCAATACCGACTGTGTATTCCGCATCAACATCAAGGCCGAATTCGTAGTTTATTTTTCCAGCTGAAATGTATTCAACAGGAAGAGTATGATGAAAATGGTAACTTGTTGATAGATATCCGAATGCAACAGATAGATTGGTCTAAACTTGAAAAAAGAGAAGGGGCGCTCTTGGGTGACTTTATCGTTACCTCAGAGACTGCTACAGTATAACGTCATATCAAATGATGGAGCTTTCTAATGGCGTGGAATGAGCCTGGAAATAACAACGGCGATAACGGCCGCGATAATGACCCTTGGGGTAATAAAAATAATCGCGGTGGCCGAGATCAAGGACCGCCAGACCTAGACGAAGTGTTTAACAAGCTGAGTCAAAAGTTGGGTGGCAAGTTTGGTAAAAAAGGTGGTAACGGAAACGGGCCATCTATTGGTGGTGGCGGTGCAATTGGCTTTGGTGTCATTGCCGTTATTGCTATTGCTATCTGGTTCTTCGCAGGTTTCTACACCGTTGGCGAAGCAGAAAGAGCAGTTGTGCTTCGATTAGGTCAATTCGACCGTATTGAAGAACCTGGTCTTAACTGGCATCCACGTTTCATCGATCAAATCAGTGATGAGCAGCTAGTAAACGTTCAAGCGATTCGTTCTCTACGTGCTTCTGGCACCATGCTAACGAAAGACGAAAACGTAGTTACGGTTGAGATGGGTGTTCAATACCGTGTATCTGATCCATACAAATATTTGTATCGTGTAACGAATGCGGACGACAGCTTACGTCAGGCGACTGATTCTGCGCTTCGTGCAGTAATCGGTGACTCACTGATGGACAGCATCCTAACAAGTGGTCGTCAACAGATTCGTCAAAGCACTCAAGAAACGCTTAACCGTATTATCGATAGCTACGATATGGGTATTCTTATTGTTGACGTGAACTTCCAGTCAGCACGTCCACCTGAGCAAGTTAAAGATGCATTTGATGATGCTATCGCGGCTCGTGAGGATGAAGAGCGTTTTGAACGTGAAGCTGAAGCTTACCGAAATGACATTCTTCCAAAAGCAACAGGTCGTGCTGAGCGTTTGAAGAAAGAAGCGGTTGGTTACTCTGAGCGCACAGTTAATGGTGCTCTAGGTCAAGTAGCTCAGTTCGAGAAACTGCTACCTGAATACCAAGCAGCTCCAGAAGTAACACGTAACCGTATGTACCTAGATACAATGGAAAAAGTGTACTCAAGTACATCTAAAGTCCTGATTGACTCTGAATCAAGCGGTAATTTGTTGTACCTACCAATTGATAAGCTAGGTGCTCAAGGTGGTTCTCAGTCGGGCACTCGCTCAACAAAGGCACCATCGACTTACGATCAGATTGAACTAGAAACTCAACCTGAACCAGCGTCGAGCTCTCAGTCTCGTTCAGATAGCTCACGTCAAGGGAGATACTAATAATGCGTAAATTAATGATCCCTGTATTGGTTGTTACGTTAGCTTTGCTACTGATGTCAGTATTCGTGATTCCTGAAGGCGAGCGCGGTATCGTGATTCGTTTCGGTCGTGTATTGAAAGATACTAACGACATCTCTCGTATCCACGAACCAGGTCTGCACTTCAAACTGCCATTGTTCGACCGTGTGAAAACTCTTGATGCACGTATTCAAACAATGGACGGCCGTTCTGACCGTTTCGTAACGTCTGAGAAAAAAGACGTGATCATCGATTCATACGTTAAGTGGCGTATCCAAGACTTCGGTCAATACTACCTAGCAACAGGTGGTGGTAACGCACTAACAGCAGAAGCACTTCTTGAGCGTAAAGTGACAGACGTTCTTCGTTCTGAAATCGGTTCTCGTGAAATCAAGCAAATCGTATCAGGTCCTCGTAATAACGATGTACTGCCAGATTCTGCTGATAGCGAAGAAGTGACAACAGTTGCTGCTGCTGAAGCCCTAGAGGTGGATGGTGAGCGTGACAAGATCATGGAAAACGTACTTGCAGATACTCGTGAAAGTGCGCTGAAAGATCTAGGTGTTGAGATTGTTGATTTCCGTATGAAGAAAATCAACCTTCCAGACAACATCAGTGACTCTATCTACAAGCGTATGCGTGCAGAGCGTGAGTCGGTTGCTCGTAAGCACCGTTCTCAAGGTCGTGAGCGTGCTGAAGTTATCCGTGCTCAAGCTGAGCTAGAAGTTGCGACAGTACTTGCTGAAGCTGACCGTACTGCTCGAGTAACTCGTGGTGATGCAGATGCAGAAGCGGCGAAGATCTACTCTGATGCATACAACAAAGATCCTGAGTTCTTTGGCTTTATGCGTTCACTGCAAGCTTATGAGTCATCATTTAGCGATAAGAGCGACATTCTAGTACTGGATCCGAAGACAGACTTCTTCCAATACATGAATCAAGCGAGCGGTGCTCCAGCGAAATAAGCTGATCAGTTATTGAAGCAGCAAACGCTGACCTTCAATCACGAGACACGTTAAGACTTAAAAGGCTCCCATAGTGGGAGCCTTTTTGCTTTTTGGGGCAGTTGTTTTTAGCTTCAATAGGAGAGTTGTTGCTCGAACTATCTATCAGTTAGCAATGCTAAGGAATGATGCAGAGCAGCTATTCTAAGAAGCGATGACGTGAGTTAGTGATGTGTCATAAAGGCGATCACGGCGCCAGCGACAACAAGGCAGCCACCAGTGCGGCGTAATTGAGTATCGGGCTGCTCGCTTAGTTGAGCGACCATATTTCTCCAGCCATTTGGTGCGATTAACGGGCCAAGCCCTTCAACGATGAGAACAAGCCCAATTGCGAGCCAAATTGAATCAGACATGATGCTGCCTTATATCTATAAAAATATAATGATATCAGCATCTTTAGCGATCTGCCCTTCGTAATCGCTGTTTTATTTTTGTACAGCGTTAACGTTTATGAACAAAAAGTGACTGCAAGAAGTGTGATTCAGTGCTAGAATCCATTTTTAATTAGCAACAGAAATTGGAAAGATGGGAAATAACGTAGTCGTTCTAGGCACCCAATGGGGTGATGAAGGTAAAGGTAAAATCGTTGACCTTTTAACTGAAGATGCAAAATACGTGGTTCGCTACCAAGGCGGTCACAATGCAGGTCACACACTTGTAATTGACGGTGAAAAAACCGTTCTTCACTTAATTCCATCAGGCATCCTGCGCGATAACGTTAAATGTGTTATCGGTAACGGTGTTGTACTTTCGCCTGAAGCACTTCTTAAAGAAATGAAGCCTCTTGAAGAGCGCGGTATCCCAGTTCGCGAGCGTCTTTTCGTTTCTGAAGCTTGTCCTCTAATTCTTCCTTACCACATCGCTATCGACAACGCGCGTGAAATCGCTCGTGGCGCGAAAGCTATTGGTACAACTGGTCGTGGTATCGGTCCAGCTTACGAAGATAAAGTTGCTCGTCGCGGTCTACGCGTTGGTGACCTTTTCGATAAAGAAATGTTCGCTGAAAAACTAAAAGAAGTAATGGAATTCCATAACTTCCAACTAGAGCACTTCTACAAAGCTGAAACAGTAAGCTACGAAGATGTACTTGAGCAGTGCATGGGTTACGCAGATCTACTAACTTCAATGGTTATCGACGTAACTGACGAACTAGACGCAGCACGTAAGCGCGGCGACAAGATCATGTTCGAAGGTGCTCAAGGTACGCTACTAGATATCGACCACGGTACTTACCCATACGTAACGTCTTCTAATACTACTGCTGGTGGTGTTGCTGCAGGTTCTGGTTTCGGTCCTCGTCACATCGGTTACATCCTTGGTATCACTAAGGCTTACTGTACTCGTGTTGGTTCTGGTCCATTCCCAACTGAGCTATACGATGGCCTTGATAAGCAAGACCCAGTAGGTAAGCACCTAGGTGATGTTGGCCACGAGTTTGGCGCAACTACTGGTCGTCTACGTCGTACTGGTTGGTTCGATGCTGTTGCTATGCGTCGTGCAATCCAAATCAACTCTCTATCTGGTATGTGTCTAACTAAGCTAGACGTTCTAGATGGCCTAGAAGAACTAAAAATCTGTACTGGTTACAAGATGAAAGATGGTTCTATCCTAGAAGTTTCTCCAATGGCTGCTGAGTCATTCGAAGAAGCGACGCCAATCTACGAAACAATGCCTGGTTGGAGCGAGAACACATTTGGTGCTAAGTCAATTGATGCGCTTCCACAAGCTGCTCTTGATTACATCAAACGTATCGAAGACCTAACAGGTGTGCCAATTGATATCGTATCAACTGGTCCAGACCGTAACGAAACTATCATCAAGGTTCACCCATACAGCGCATAATGCCTGATTGAGTGATTACCACTGCACCTTGAGTGCTTTGATAATTAAATCGTTTTCTAAAAGCCGACTTTCTTAAGTCGGCTTTTTTATACCTGCAATTTGAAAACGAAGCCGTCTGTGATGATCTTTTGAACGCCATCTGGCAAAATATTGCCCATTAGCGGCAAGTTTTGTCTAAAGCGATACGCTGAGTTGCCGATACAGATATCATAGTGAGTGAAATGTAATTGAGTTTGGGTTGTCCAAAAGCTCGATTCGTTTTTAAAACCGATAAAAGAGTGCAGGTATGAAGCTACGAATTGTGGCAGCTTCATTGATAATGGCGCTGAGCTCACCCTTGAGTCATGCAAATTTGGCTGATGTCGGGGAGCCAGTTCCAATATATACAGAAGCTGAACTGATTAATTTAATCGAGAATAATCAACACCTAGAGCGAGTGAAAGCTGATAAGTGCCAGTTAGTTGAAGATATCGTTGCTCGTGCAACGCGTATTAGCTTGCCTTCTTATGAGTTTTTATACGGCGATATGCTGGCGTGGGGCGTGTGCGTTCCTCAAGATGTAGAGCTTGGTCTTTACTATATGGAAAACGCGGCACACCAAGGTTTACCCGCAGCACTAGAGCAATTGGGTCGTTATTATTCTCGTGGAACTTTGGTTCAACAAGACCAAGAACGTGCGATCCCATACCTGCGTGAAGCGGCCTCTTTGGGGAATCTGAGTGCCAGTATTCATCTAGCAGAATTGCTGTTACGTGATTATGGCAGTCCATTAGATTACGAAGATGCCTACCGCTGGTTGTACAACTCTGTCACGGCAGATCAAAGGCAACATAAGCGTATTACTGTATTGCGAAGTGGTTTGGAAAAGAGAATGCCAGACAATATTATCGCTCGAGCAAAACGTCGAGACGTATTCTGGTAATACAGAACAAGAAACCTGTAATGATTCCTGCACTCATTATTACAGGTCACAAGATCTAGAAAGCCCCGCCTAATAGAATTAGTGCGGGGCTTTTTACGTTTAGATGGTCATGTTATTCGATAGCGAACTTATTGGACTACTTCACCAGATTCGATAACGGTTTCACGAACTACCTTAGTGAAATCGAGCGCTTCCTGACGAATTTTATCTTCATCTACTGTTAGCATGTCTCGATCTTGCATGATGATCTTGCCATCGACGATCGTGTGACGAACATTGCCAGAGTTAGCTGAATACACCAGTGCTGAATATGGGTTGTAAACAGGAACCATGTTTGGTGCTTTAGTGTCGATCACTATGATATCTGCTAGCTTACCGGCTTCAAGGGAGCCGATCTTGTCTTCCATGTGTAGCGCTTTTGCTGCGCCCATTGTTGCCATGTCGATCACTTTGATCGGCGGCATTGCTGCACGATCTTTATTGACTAGCTTATGAACTTTAGCAACTTGGTTGAATTCATCAATGGTGCTCAGAGTGTTGCCAGACATTGGGCCATCAGTACCTAAACCAATACGTACATTCTCATCATACATCTGTAGTGCAGGTGATACGCCTTTCGCCGACTTGATGTTCGCACTCATGTTATGAGCCACACCCATATCCGACTTTTTAACAAGCTCAATGTCATGGTCATCAACTAGGATCATGTGTGCGCCAACTAGGTTTTTGTTGAGTGCACCAATGCTATCCATGTATTGAACCGGCGATAAGCCTTCTGAACGCTCTGCGATCTTTTCCACTTCACGGTGCGATTCTGCAAGGTGGATCATCACTGGTACATCGAGCTCTAGTGATAACTTAGAAATCTTCTGCAGGATCTCTGTAGTGTTGGTGTAAGGCGCATGTGGTGCAAATGCCGGAGTGATACGTGGGTGATCTTTGTATTCTTCAATGAAGTTCAGCGCGTACTTGATACCTTCTTCGGCGTTAGCCGCATCGGCAACCGGGAACTTAATCACGGTTTCACCAAGGATGGCGCGCATACCAATCTTATCGACAGTTTTTGCGACTTCATCCTCGAAGTAGTACATGTCGGCGTAAGTCGTCACACCACCTTTAACCATCTCAACGTTACCTAAGTTGGCACCAATACGTACCATGTCGCGTGATACTAAATTCTTCTCTAGTGGGAAGATGTAGCGGTGTAGTCGATCTGGAACATCATCAGCCAGTGAACGGAAAACCGTCATTGATACGTGGGTGTGAGTATTGATAAGACCTGGCATCACGATGTCGCCATCCACGTCTAGCACTTGCTCAGCCTTGTATTGCTTCTTTAGTGAAGCATCGCCAACCGCAATGATTTTGTTGTCTTTGACGACAACCGTACCGCTCTCATAAACCGTTTTGTCTTGGTTCATGGTTAGAACCATCGCATCGGTAATCATTAGGTCAGCTTTTTCCATCGCAGAACTTGCGAATGGGAATAGCGCAAGGCTCGCCATTGCTGAAGCCAATAAGGTGCGTTTCAATTTCATATCAATACTCAGAACAGGAGTTGGTAAAAGTGTCTGGATAATAGTGCATTTCATTCGTGAGGCAAACGTTTGTTTTATCGTTTGCGCGAAATTCTTATGGTAGTTTGTGATGATGAAGTGATGTTTCACAAAATGAAGATATGTATCAATCTGAGGTTATTTTCGGGTTTTCTAAAGCATATCTGTAGCTTACCTCTAGCATCGGATATACTAGGGGTATATACCTTCCTTGCTTAAGCAGGCCCGCCTATGTCAAAAAACACACCGATGTCAGAAAACACGACAGCTAGCACTAATGTTGACCCTTTTGCCGATCGAGAGTCGAAGAATTACGACAATCCAGTACCAAGCCGAGAGTTCATTTTATCGTTTCTAACGGAAGCGAATATCCCAATGAACCGCAATGACCTATTCGAAGCGCTTGGCCTTGCTGGAGAGGAGCAATATGAAGGGCTACGTCGTCGTTTACGTGCTATGGAGCGTGATGGACAACTGGTCTTCACTCGTCGCCAATGCTACGCGTTACCTGAAAAGTTAGAGCTAGTGAAAGGTTACGTGATTGGTCATAAAGACGGTCATGGTTGGGTTCGCCCTGATGGTAGCAAAGGCAAGGATGACGATATTCTACTGCCACACCATCAGATGAAAACCATCATGCACGGTGACTACGTATTGGCTCAGCCAACGGACAACAGCAAGCGTGGCCGTCGTGAAGGTCGTTTAGTTCGCGTACTTGAAGAACGTACCACGCCAATTGTTGGCCGTTTCTTCTTAGAGTATGGTCACTCTTATGTGGTTGCTGATGACTCACGTATCAGTCATGACATCCTTATCCCAACCGAGCATAAAGGCGGAGCTCGAATGGGTAATGTGGTTGTGATTGAAATTACTGACCGTGGCGGTCGCTCTCGTAACATGATGGGTAAGGTAACTGAAGTGCTTGGTGAGAACATGGCTCCGGGCATGGAAACCAAGATTGCTATCCATACCCACCAGATCCCAAATGAGTGGCCTGAAGCTGTCGATAAGCAAATTGCTAACTTGGGTGAGCATGTCCCTGAAGAAGCGAAAGAAGGGCGTGTTGACCTGCGTAAATTGCCATTGGTAACTATCGATGGTGAAGATGCACGTGACTTCGATGATGCGGTTTATTGTGAAGCGAAGAAAGGTGGAGGTTGGCGCCTATGGGTAGCGATTGCTGATGTAAGCTACTATGTTCGCCCTGATACTGCGCTAGACAAAGAAGCGATCAACCGTGGTAACTCGGTATACTTCCCGTCACAAGTAGTCCCAATGCTGCCAGAAGTGCTTTCTAACGGCCTATGTTCGTTGAACCCACAAGTAGACCGTTTATGTATGGTGTGTGAGATGACTATCTCAGACAAAGGCAAACTGTCTGGCTACAAGCACTATGAAGCGGTGATGAACTCTCACGCTCGTCTTACTTACAATAAAGTAGGCGCAATCCTAGATGGCAACGAAGAACTTCGTGAGCGTTACGTACAAGAAGTACCGCATCTAGAAGAGCTGCACAGAATGTACAAAGTACTGAAGCAGACTCGTGACGAGCGTGGCGCAATTGAGTTTGAAACGGTAGAGACTAAGTTCATCTTCAATGCGGATCGTAAGATTGACCGTATTGAACCCGTTGTTCGCAACGATGCACACAAAATCATCGAAGAGTGTATGATTCTAGCGAACATCGCGTCTGCATCTTTGGTGGAGAAAGCGAAAGAGCCATCGCTGTACCGTATTCACGAAACTCCAGGTGAAGAGCGCTTAGCAGGCTTTAAAGACTTCCTAAGTGAACTTGGTTTATCGCTAGACGGCGGTTTGTCTCCGTCACCAACGGATTACGCAAAGCTAATGCAGCAAATTAACGAGCGTGAAGATCGCGAGTTAATCCAAACTATGCTGTTACGCTCGATGAAGCAAGCGGTATACAACGCTGATAACGTAGGTCACTTTGGTCTAGCGCTAAAACGCTACGCTCACTTTACCTCGCCGATCCGTCGTTACCCTGACTTGCTACTGCACCGTGCAATTAAGTACCTTATTGCGAAAGAAGAGGGGCGTAACAGCGAACGTTGGACACCAACGGGCGGTTACCACTACACTTTCGATGAAATGGACTTCTACGGCGAGCAGTGTTCAATGACTGAGCGTCGTGCCGATGATGCAACTCGTGAAGTGAACGACTGGCTGAAATGTGAATACATGCAAGACCACGTCGGTGAAGTGATGGACGGTGTGATTGCCAACGTTACCGGCTTTGGTTTCTTTGTGCGTCTAACGGAATTGCACATTGATGGTCTGGTACACATCTCGGCGTTAGCGAACGATTACTACCAATTTGATGCGGTTGGTCAGCGCCTAGTGGGTGAAAGCTCTGGTAACATCTACCGCTTGGGTGACTCGGTTAAAGTGAAGGTTTCTGCGGTTAATCTAGAAACTCGCCAAATTGATTTTGATTTGGAAGACACTGCTCGTCAGCCTCGTGGCAAAGGTAAAACAGCCAAGAAGCGTGCTGCTGAAGCAATGAAAAAGGCGAAAAGTAAGAAACGCGCCGCAGTGAAGAGCAACAAACCGGGTATCGCAGCTAAACCATTAGTTGAGCCAACTAAGCGACCAGATGGTAGTTCAGAAGCTTCTGAGAAAAAGAAAAAATCGCGTAATAAGACCGGTGCAGCAAAAGCTCGAGCGAAGAAAAAGCGCTCAGCAACGCGCAAGGCAAGGGCGGATAAGTCTTAAGACATCGCCAAGCGTTAACAACGAATGTAATGCGAGAGTATCGGGCGTGAAACGCATACTCTCGAAATAAACAACGCAGAGCTGAACGCATTGGAGTTAGTGCCGTTCATCTCTGAGCAATAAGAGTAATTTGAGACAATGAGTAACGAATTTATTTACGGTATTCACGCGGTGAAAGCCGTATTAGAAAAAGATCCAGCACGTTTCATCGAAGCGTATGTGCTAAAAGGTCGTCAAGACGAGCGCCTTTTACCACTACTGAATCAGCTACAACAGTTTGGTGTATCCATTCAACAGATGGGCCGTAAGCCGCTGGATGACAAAGCACAAGGTGCAAACCACCAAGGCATTATCGCTAAGGTGAAGCCGGCTAAACAGCTTAACGAAACTCACCTAGATGACATCCTAGCGCAGCACGAACAGCCATTGCTGTTGGTTCTAGATGGCGTAACAGACCCTCATAACCTAGGTGCTTGCCTGCGTAATGCGGATGCGGCTGGTGTTGCTGCGGTTATCGTGCCTAAAGACCGCTCTTCTCCATTAACAGCAACGGTTAGTAAGGTTGCATGTGGTGCGGCTGAAACGGTTCCTCTAGTACGTGTAACTAACCTGGCTCGCACAATGCGCGCACTGCAAGAACAAGGTGTATGGTTTGTCGGTACGGCAGGTGAAGCAACGCATGACATCTACCAAGCGAAACTAACAGGCCCTCTAGCAGTCGTAATGGGTGCAGAAGGTGACGGTATGCGTCGTCTAACGCGTGAGACCTGTGATGACCTGATCAAGATTCCGATGGCTGGCAGTGTATCAAGCCTGAACGTGTCAGTGGCTTCTGGTATTTGTCTGTTTGAAGCGGTACGTCAGCGTCTAGCGCAGTAAATTACTCATTGAATTGATTTATTTCTAACGCCCACCACATGCTGGTGGGCGTTTGTTTTCATCTAATTAAGGCAGATCTCAATAGAACCGCGGATGGCTAGATGGCGAAAGAAAAACTGTTTCATTATTCGCCAAATACCACTTGCCAATACAGGGTTCTTTCTATAATATTTGCCGTCCTTAAAACTCGGTCATTTATCTTTAGTTCCTTGCTTCCTCTGGACGACCGAGCCATTCGTGGAAGCTAATAATCCGTAAGGAGCAACCAAATGCGTCATTACGAAATCGTATTCATGGTTCACCCTGATCAAAGCGAGCAAGTTGCTGGCATGATCGAGCGTTACACTGGTTCTATCACTGAAGCTGGCGGTACTATCCACCGTCTAGAAGACTGGGGTCGTCGTCAAATGGCTTACCCAATCAACAAGCTTCACAAAGCTCACTACGTTCTTATGAACGTTGAAGCTGGTCAAGAAGTGATTGACGAGCTAGAAACTGCTTTCCGTTTCAACGATGCAGTTCTACGTAACATGATCATGCGCACTAAAGGCGCTGTGACTGAGCAATCTATTATGCTTAAGCAAAAAGAAGAGCGTGCAGAGCGTGCTCCTCGTCGCGAAGAGCGTACAGAAGCTAAACCAGAAGCAGCTGCTGAGTAATTCTTTTTTGGCTTAATGCCTTAAAAAATTCTCAACTTGTTTTAAGTCTTTCACCACTTCCTAAGTTTTGAAAGGCTGCATTATTAAATTTAAGATCAGGAGATAGCCCATGGCTCGTTTCTTCCGTCGTCGTAAATTCTGCCGTTTCACTGCAGAAGGCGTACAAGAGATTGACTACAAAGACGTAGCAACTCTTAAAAACTACATCACTGAAGCTGGTAAAATCGTACCTAGCCGTATCACTGGTACAAGCGCTAAGTACCAGCGTCAACTAGCTCGCGCTATCAAGCGTTCTCGTTACCTAGCTCTACTACCGTACACTGACAAGCATCAGTAATCGGTAATAGTTAATAATAGTTTAAGAGGACTAAGATAATGCAAGTTATTCTACTTGATAAGATCGGTAACCTAGGTGGCCTTGGCGACCAAGTAAACGTTAAATCTGGTTACGCTCGTAACTTCCTTATCCCACAGGGTAAAGCAGTTATGGCAACTAAAGACAACGTTGCTATGTTCGAAACTCGTCGTGCTGAACTAGAAGCTAAAGTTGCTGAGCAACTAGCTGCTGCTGAAGCTCGTGCAGAGAAAGTTAACTCTCTAGAAGGCGTTTCTATCGCTTCTAAAGCTGGTGACGAAGGTAAACTATTCGGTTCTATCGGTACTCGTGACATCGCTGACGCTATCACAGCGGCAGGTGTTGCAGTAGCTAAGAGCGAAGTACGCCTACCTGAAGGCGCTCTACGTAACATCGGCGAATTCGAAGTAAGCATCCAACTTCACTCTGAAGTTTTTGCTACTGCGAAAATCGCTATCGTTGCAGCTGAGTAATTTCAGTACCAAGACGAATTCTTTCTTTATGAAAGTTTTAAACACCAGCTTTGGCTGGTGTTTTTTTATGTCTGGAATATAGGAAAAGGTAAGGGAGGGCTACAGTAGGTAAAAAGCCTACTATGATCCAAAAGCTCTAATGGCTGAACAAACAGCCATGGAAATTAGAATTGGAACAACAGGTTTATGGAGAGAACCGAGTCTTCTTTATCTAGCCCTTCGGGAACTTTATCGTGGTACTGGCGAGAGTGTGCAATCTTAAGCGCGATATTGTCAGTAATATCGTTGATCGCTTCTAACTCGGTATCGAACTTCAAGTTACTGTGACCAGACACCAATGTTACATCGGCTTTTAGCTGCAAATTCTTCAACACCTGCCAAGACGTATTTACGTTGCCACGGAAAATCGCTTCTTCAACGATCTCTGGGAAGATGATGTCATCATCGTCTAGCTCATCGAGGTTTGGTTCTTGGTAACGAAAGCCCGGGCCCACTTCGACTTCCAGTACGAACTCTTCGGTATTCGAAAACTGGTAACCCAGACCGCTCGAAACGGTGTAATCCTTAAAGTAAGCACTGTATCGTGAATCGACGCCTTTAAAACTGCCGTAAAGATAGGTTTTAGGGCTTAACTTGTAGTCACTCTGAGCCGTGTAAGTTGATTGCCTTTTATCTTCTTCGCCATCTTTATAGAGGTTGTAGTATTTCCATTCGCCACTGGTTCTGTGGCGGCCAGCCGTGTACTCACCGTTTAGGCGTGCGTTTAGAGAGCGTGAATCGGAATTACCAGTATGCGACTGATATCCAAATTCGACTTCAGTTTTTAGTGGGCTTGGCAGTTCAGTGTCACTCGTATCACTTGGGGCGATATCCATATCTTTTTCTTCTGGTGCTGGTGCAACGACGATCGGCTCAGCAGTAGGTTCTGGTACTACTATCGAGTCGAGGATTGCATCAACATCGGTTTTAGCATCATCAGCTAAAGCCATCGGAGCGCTCAGGAGACCAGTGCTTAGAAGACCTGTGCTCAGAGCCAATAGTTTGGACACGCATACCTCAGTTATACAGTGAATGAATGGCGAGATCGTAATGCTACCCTTGGTTAATTCCGTCAGCAATAAGTAAATTCTTCCTGAAGAATAAAACAAACTCATAGGATCGGATTACAAATGAGTGTTCTTGGGTATAATGAACGATCATTATTAGTTATTGAGTGTAGTCATAGTGGATACCAAAAGTCAGAAATCAGCCAAAGATCAGGTGGACGCCATCAAGGTCCCGCCACATTCATTAGAAGCTGAGCAATCTGTTATTGGCGGTTTGTTATTAGATAACGAACGCTGGGATACGGTTGCTGAAAAGGTTGTGGCCAAAGACTTTTATAGTCGTCCTCACCGTCTGATCTTTGAAGCGGTAAAAGATATCCTTGAAGAAAGCTCTCCTCTGGATCTTATTACACTCTCTGAACACTTAGAGCTGCGTGAGCAACTTGAAGAAGTGGGTGGCTTTGCCTACCTTGCTGACCTAGCTAAGAACACGCCAAGTGCGGCTAACATTAACGCTTATGCGGATATCGTCGCTCAGCGCGCACTGGTTCGTAGCCTGATTGGTGTGGCGAATGAGATTGCCGATTCTGGCTACGATCCACAAGGTCGTACATCAGAAGACCTGCTCGACCTTGCTGAGAGTAAAGTATTCGCGATTGCAGAAGGTCGTGCGAGCGAAAACGAAGGCCCTCAAAACGTAGATAGCATTCTTGAGAAGACGCTAGAGCGTATCGAAATCCTGTACAAGACTCCGCAAGACGGTGTGACAGGTGTCGATACCGGCTTTAATGACCTCAACAAGAAGACCGCTGGTCTACAAGGTTCTGATTTAATCATTGTGGCGGCACGTCCATCGATGGGTAAGACCACTTTTGCGATGAACTTGTGTGAAAACGCGGCGATGAAACAAGACAAGCCCGTGCTTATCTTCTCGCTAGAGATGCCAGGCGAACAGCTGATGATGCGTATGCTTGCATCCCTGTCTCGTGTGGACCAAACCAAAATTCGTACCGGTCAACTTGATGACGAAGACTGGGCTCGTATCTCTTCGACCATGGGTATCCTCATGGATAAGAAGAACATGTACATTGATGACAGTTCTGGCCTAACACCAACCGAAGTACGTTCTCGTGCGCGTCGTATTGCTCGTGAACATGATGGTCTTTCAATGATCATGATCGACTACCTTCAACTGATGCGTGTCCCTTCACTGTCTGATAACCGTACCCTTGAGATCGCCGAGATTTCACGTTCCCTTAAAGCGCTAGCGAAAGAGTTGAACGTTCCAGTAGTGGCACTTTCTCAGCTTAACCGTTCCCTAGAGCAACGAGCTGATAAACGTCCAGTTAACTCGGACTTGCGTGAGTCGGGCTCGATTGAGCAAGATGCCGACTTAATCATGTTCATCTACCGTGACGAAGTGTATAACCCAGACAGCTCACTGAAGGGCATCGCTGAAATCATTATCGGTAAGCAACGTAACGGCCCGATCGGTTCGGTTCGTCTGACATTCCAAGGGCAACACTCCCGTTTCGATAACTATGCAGGTCCTGCATTTGATGACGAGTAATCGCTAATGACGTATATGAAAGCGGCGACCGCGAGCATTGATTTAAATGCGCTTGAGCACAACCTGAACCAAATTAAGTCGAAAGCCCCGCAGTGCAAAGTGATGTCTGTTGTCAAAGCCAATGGCTATGGTCACGGCTTACTGCACATTGCTAAGCACTCAAAAAGCTCAGATGCATTCGGTGTGGCTCGTATTGAGGAAGCACTGCAGCTGCGTGCTGGTGGTATTGTTAAGCCTATTTTGTTGCTCGAAGGCTTTTATTCTTCGGGTGATTTGCCGATCCTTGTCACCAATAACATTCAAACGGTGGTGCATTGCGAAGAGCAATTAAGCGCGCTAGAGAATGCTGACCTAGAAACACCGGTTGTGGTGTGGCTAAAAGTCGATAGTGGTATGCACCGCTTGGGTGTTCGCCCAGAGCAATACCAAGATTTCGTTGAGCGTCTGCATCAATGTGCGAATGTGGCTAAGCCTCTTCGTTACATGAGCCACTTTGGTTGTGCTGATGAGCTGGATAGAACCACTACGGTAGAGCAGACCGAACTGTTTTTGTCTCTTACTGATGGTTGTGAAGGGGAACGCTCACTGGCCGCTTCTGCTGGTTTGTTGGCTTGGCCTGATAGCCACCTTGATTGGGTTCGCCCTGGAATTATCTCTTACGGTGTATCGCCGTTTGTTGATAAATCAGCACAAGAGCTTGGCTTTATGCCTGTGATGACTCTTACCTCGCACCTGATTGCCGTTCGTGATGTTAAAGCGGGTGAAAGCGTGGGTTACGGTGGTAACTGGACTAGTGAGCGTGACACTAAAGTGGGTGTTATCGCGATTGGTTACGGTGATGGCTACCCTCGAACCGCCCCTAACGGTACACCTGTGTTTGTAAATGGTCGAAAAGTGCCTATTGCAGGCCGAGTTTCTATGGATATGTTAACGGTCGACCTTGGCCCTGATGCTGCAGATAAAGTCGGTGATGAAGCGACATTATGGGGTAAAGACTTACCTTCAGAAGAAGTGGCAGAACATATCGGCACTATCGCGTACGAGCTAGTCACTAAGCTGACTTCGCGTGTTGCGATGGAGTATGTGAAGTAGCTATGGATCTTGTAAACTAAATGATGTTCAAGCGAACTACTCGACACTGGCTAACGTCAGTCTTGGCGTTAGCCAGTGTCAGCTTTTCTTCTTCTGTCTTGAGCGAAGAAAAAGATTCAGCCTTTGTCCCTTTCTATTTTAGTACTGAAACTTTGGGCAATACCTTTGGGGTTGCGGGTGTCGCAAAGGGCGTTTGGCAACCTCAAGCCGCTCTGTTTGGTATGGCACTCTATTCAGACAAAGACAGTTATGTCGGTTTTCTATCGGCCTTTAACTACGCTTTGTCTGAGAATGTTTTATTCAGTACTCAGATGTACCAAGCGCGCTTCAACGACAATCCTTATTACATAGGCTCTCAAGGCGATAACGATTCATCTATTGATGATAAAACCATTGCCGATGGCTTAGAACAGAACTATCAGTTTGAATTCAAGTATTTGCTACCTTGGGGCAATGTTGCAGAACATGGCTTGTTAGGGGCTTTTCAGCCAATCAAAGATGTGAGTTTTGCTTCGCCAGTCGAGTCGGGTGTCAGTTCGATTATCTTCACGCCTTTTTATACGGCACGTGAGCTAGAAGGTTTAAACAACACGGAAGAGGCGACAGGCTTTAGTCTGGCGTTGGATTGGGATAACCGTGATAGCACACGTAACCCAACCACGGGCTCTCATACTAACCTGGAATTCACAACAGGCGCAGAGAGTTGGTCTAACGATGACTTATGGCTTAAGTGGACCTTCCAAAATAGCCAGTACTTTGCTTTAGGTCCTTTAGGGGACCTATTCGATCAACAAGTTTTAGCATTCGATTTCTATACGGCTGACACGCCTACATGGGATAACTGCTCTGGGCAAGATTGTGCTCGCCCACCGGAGACAGAACAAGCTCGATTAGGTGGCTTGTATCGATTACGAGGTTATACCGGAGGCCGTTATCACGGTCGCTCTGCAGTGCATTACTCTGCAGAATACCGTGTACTTCCAGATTGGCAGCCACTGGGTGATATCCCACTGATTAACTACTACGACTTGCCTTGGTGGCAATGGGTAGCGTTTGCTGAATTAGGGCGCGTTGCAGATGAATACGACATCAAAACACTGCACTCGGACATGAAATGGAGCTTAGGTGGCGCAGTGCGTTTCCAAGTGGAAGGAATTGTGGTTCGTGCGGAATTAGCGCGAGGCGGTGATGAGGGGACCTTCAGGGTTATGATAAACCAGCCCTTCTAAAGCATTTGGCCCACAGTAGGCCAAATGCTGTATTTATAAGAGTGGTCGTGGAAATACACCACTCTTTTTTATTCAGAAGGCATTGTTTTTATTATGAAGTTCTTGCTTTTAAGCAGTCTACCCCCCCTGAATTGTAACAACCACAGTGCGGCTACCACCATAGTCTCGGTGCTCTCCTAAGTAAATGCCCTGCCATGTTCCTAAAGCTAAACGACCATTGGTGATAGGGATTGTCACGCTGTTGCCAAGTGTCGATGCTTTAATGTGAGCTGGCATATCATCATCACCTTCATAAGTATGCTTGTAATAGGGCGCTCGTTCGGGCACAAACTTGTTGAAGTGTGCCTCCATATCACTACGGACGGTCGGATCGGCGTTTTCATTGAGCGTTAAGCTGGCAGAAGTATGCTGAATAAATAGATGTAATAAACCAACAGATAGGGAGCTAATCTCGTGTATCTGTTGTTCAATTTCATCAGTAATGAGATGAAATCCACGCTTTTGTGCATTTAGGTGTATAGTCTTCTGAATCCACATACGCCATCCTTTATAATGTATTTGGAAAAAAAGTGGTTTGAGGCTATCTTTTGAACTTGAATTTATCAGGTCTCGCTCACATTTAATTATGTTAGAGCCAGAGTCTGTACCGATTCCTGTCTCAGGAAATCTAATCCTGATTTATCTCAAGGTACAGCTCTTCATATACGGCATAATACGTCGTGAAAAAAAATTACAAAGAATCTTTCAGTGGTGACGCGGTTTGGTCATCACAGAAAAATATAAACTTTCGCCTAATCGGGGGTTCTATTCATCACCTAGGTGACGTTTAGAATAAAACCTACAGTAACATCGGGATAGATACCATGTTGAAAAATATCAACCCAACGCAAACACAAGCGTGGAAAGCTCTAACAGCTCATTTTGAGTCTGCTCAAGATATGGATATGAAAGAGCTGTTTGCTCAAGATGCAAAACGTTTCGAGAGCTTTTCTACTCGTTTCGGTTCAGACATCTTAGTCGATTACTCTAAGAACCTAATCGACGCAGAAACGATGCAGCACCTATTTGCTCTTGCAAACGAGACTGAAGTTAAGTCTGCAATTGAAGCGATGTTTAGCGGTGATGCGATCAACAAGACTGAAGGCCGTTCAGTGCTTCACACTGCACTACGTAACCGTAGCGACAAGCCAGTAATGGTTGACGGCAAAGACGTAATGCCAGCAGTTAACGCTGTACTAGCAAAAATGGAACTGTTCACACACCGCATCGTTTCTGGTGAGTGGAAAGGTTACACAGGTAAAGAGATTACTGATGTTGTAAACATTGGTATCGGCGGTTCGGATCTTGGTCCATACATGGTGACTGAAGCACTAACGCCATACAAAACTCGCCTAAACATGCACTTCGTTTCGAACGTAGATGGTACGCACATCGTTGAGACGCTTAAGTCTCTGAACCCAGAAACAACGCTATTCCTAGTAGCATCAAAAACATTCACGACTCAAGAAACAATGACGAATGCACACTCTGCACGTGATTGGTTCCTAGCAGAAGCAGGTGATGAAGCGCACGTAGCTAAGCACTTCGCTGCACTATCGACGAACGCAACTGCAGTCGCTGAGTTTGGTATCGATACTGACAACATGTTCGAATTCTGGGACTGGGTTGGTGGTCGTTACTCTCTATGGTCTGCGATTGGTCTTTCTATTTCTCTTTCTGTAGGCTTCGATAATTTCGTTGAGCTACTAGAAGGTGCTCACGAGATGGATAACCACTTTGCTTCAACTGAGTTTGAAAGCAACATTCCAGTGATCCTTGCGCTAATCGGTATTTGGTACAACAACTTCCACGGCGCTGAGTCGGAAGCGATTCTACCTTACGACCAGTACATGCACCGTTTTGCTGCTTACTTCCAGCAAGGCAACATGGAATCAAACGGTAAGTTTGTAGACCGTGAAGGTAATCCAGTAGAGTACCAAACAGGTCCTATCATCTGGGGTGAACCTGGTACAAACGGCCAGCACGCGTTCTACCAACTGATTCACCAAGGCACTAAGCTGATCCCATCAGACTTCATCGCGCCTGCTATCAGCCACAACCCAGCATCTGATCACCACCAGAAGCTAATGTCTAACTTCTTTGCTCAAACTGAAGCGCTAGCTTTCGGTAAGACCAAAGAAACAGTAGAAGCTGAATTCCTAGCTGCGGGTAAAACAGCTGAAGAAGTGGCTGAGCTAGTACCTTTCAAAGTATTTGAAGGTAACCGCCCAACGAACTCAATTCTTGTTAAGCAAATCAACCCTCGCTCTTTAGGTAACCTAATCGCGATGTACGAGCACAAGATCTTCGTTCAAGGCGTTATCTGGAACATCTTCAGCTTCGACCAATGGGGTGTAGAACTTGGTAAGCAACTAGCAAACCAAATTCTTCCAGAGCTTGCTGATGACGCAGAAGTGACATCTCACGATAGCTCAACGAACGGTCTAATCAACGCATTCAAAGCACTTAAAGCTTAATTGAGTTGATAGCATAAAAGTAAACGCCAACCTTAGGGTTGGCGTTTTTGTATCTGTAGAGTAAGCAATGGTTAAATCGCAGGTAATAAAAAAGGCTAACGTATCGACGCCAGCCTTCTAAATATTTTGCAGTAGCTAATTCTATTCGAAACAGATCTCGATGAAGGCATTACCCCACTGAGATGAGAAAGGCATGATGATGATTGCGCCTTCGCATTTGTGACGAATAGTGTGGCCTTTACCAGAAACCACAATCGGCGTTGCCATGTCGAAGTCGAAGCCGCTTTCCGCAAGAATACGTTTTGCACCACCAGTTACCATGTTGGTGATCTCACCAACCATGTCGGTTACTTCTTCGTTCAAACCGTTTGGTCGCTCACCAAGCATGTTTTCCATGATTTCCAGAGCCAGACCTTCATCAAAGGTAATCGACATTGAACCACGAGATTGTGGACCAACCATACCGATTAAACCAGAGACATCACCACGAGCGATTTCATCTTTCTTAACTCTTGGTTTTTGTGGCTTCAATTCTAGAGAAGCCATCGTTTTTAGAACGTTCATCAAAGAAGCTAAAAACGGGTTTACAAATTCAGCGCGCATAATGTTCTTCTATAATCTTATTCTTTCATATCGGAGGAGCAAGACTGGCAAATGCCATGCGATTCAATGACGTGGTTGGTCAATTGAAAGCCATGCTTCTCAGCGTTACTCGCGAGCAGAGTCACAAGGGAATCGTCTTGTAGTTCTACCACTGTGCCACATTTATCGCAGATCAGTAGTTGGGAGAAATGTTTGTTGGCATTACAAGAACAGCAGCATATAAAGCTATTGGTTGACTCAACTCTGTGAATGAAACCTTGCTCCAACAAGAAATCCAAAGCGCGATATACAGTAGGTGGCTTGGCTTGCGGCTCACTGACTTTCAATTGCTCTAATAATTCATAAGCACTAGAGGCTTTCTTATTAGAGAGGATGAGCTCAAACACTCGCTTTCTTTGAGGCGTTAATCTAACGCCACGCGATGCGCATATCCCTTCAACTTGCTCTATTAATGTGTGGTCCAAATTCTTCACCATTCAATCGGACATCCTTAAACAAACCCTACTTTCAGGTTATTTCGGCTAAGGAGCCATTGATTTCTATTAAAGTCAGGTACAGAGCGTATTGTGACCCACGACTTTGAATAAGACAAGGTAACTCAAAATGACATTGTGACTCAAGGCATAACTGATTAGTGAAGCTGAATTAGAGATCTGGTGAATGATTTATAAAAAAGTGTGAGGCAAAGTTCATATAGCACAAACAGAGCATAGCCTTTACAATAGCCGACTTTGCTTTTGCTGGGTATTCCAGCATCTTTGTTTGACTCGCTACTAGGGTACTTTGCCATGACACATTCATGTAGGTTGTCTGTCGCTCCCATGCTCGATTGGACTGACCGCCACTGTCGTTACTTTCACCGTTTGCTATCTCAGCAGACTCTTCTGTACACGGAAATGGTAACAACAGGCGCGATCTTACACGGTAAGGGCGATTTCCTAGAATACAGTGAGCAAGAGCATCCACTGGCTCTTCAACTTGGTGGTTCAAACCCAGTTGATCTTGCGGCTTGTGCCAAGCTAGCAGCTGAGCGTGGTTATGATGAAGTAAACCTTAATGTAGGCTGCCCTTCAGACCGAGTTCAAAACGGTCGCTTTGGTGCGTGCTTAATGGCGGAGCCAGAGCTAGTAGCAGACTGTGTATCAGCAATGAAAGAAGTGACTGATATTCCAATCACTGTGAAAACTCGCATTGGTATCGATGACCAAGACTCTTATGAGTTTTTGACGAAGTTTATCTCAACGGTTTCTGAAAAGGGTGGTTGTGAGCAATTCACTATTCACGCACGTAAAGCGTGGTTGAGTGGTCTTAGCCCGAAAGAGAACCGTGAGATCCCACCTTTGGATTATGATCGTGCTTACCAGATCAAGAAAGACTTCTCAGATCTAGTGATCGCAGTAAACGGCGGCATCACCACATTAGAGCAGACAAAAGAGCATCTTCAGCACCTGGATGGCGTGATGATCGGTCGCGAGGCTTACCATAGCCCATTTATTCTGGCGGAAGTGGACCAACAGATCTTCGGCTTAGATACGCCAATTAAGAAACGCTCACAAGTCGTGGAAGAGATGTACCCGTACATTGAACGTGAACTTTCAAAGGGTGCAAGCTTAGGACACATTTCTCGTCATATGCTTGGCTTGTTCCAAAGCATGCCGGGTGCAAGACAATGGCGTCGCTACATCAGCGAAAATGCGCATAAGAAAGGCGCGGGTATCGAAGTCATGCAGACGGCATTGGCTAAGATTCCTAAAGAGCTGAACGTATAGGTTAAATTCGCCATTAAAGGCTAAATTTACCACTTTGATTTATTTAAAAAGCCGCGCATGAGAATGTGCGGCTTTTTATTTGACTGATAAATAAGGGTTTTATTGGTTTTGGCGACTTGGTACAGATGCTGCAATGTTAGAAAGTAGGAAAGATAGGTCATTAACTCATTATGGAGACCATTATGTTTGAATTAATCTTTGTTCTTATTTTCGTTGCTACGCTACTTGTGACAGGCATTACCTTTATGACGGTATTAGCGGCAACTGGAGTCGCATTAGCTGTAATGTTGCTGCTGGGTATGATGAGTGTGGTGTTTAAACTACTGCCTTGGTTGATTGTGATTGCAATCGGTGTGTGGTTTTTCAAAAACTTTGTACATAGCTCGAATCAGAGACGCTACTAAAGTCATGACACCGTCAAATATCGGCTTGCCGTCGGTTTATCGTTTTAGTCTTTAAGATGTGTGGTAGAATTTTCCCCAATAATCTATGAATGTGCATACACTTAGCACAACGATATGGAATTGGAGCTATCTCAAATGAATAAAATGCCATTAATTGCTTTAGTGGGAATGCTATCTTTAAGTTCAGCGGTATCTGCTGAGGAAGAGTTTTCTTACACGGCTAAAGTCGGTGCCGATATGTGGTGGGGAAGTACCAAGCTAAATGAAGTGAGACAAGATGAAGACTCTAACTCTCCTTCTGTGTATTTCGCATTTGAGCATAATGCCCCAATGCTGCCAAATGCTAGCTTCCGTTATACGTCTATTGATACGGATGCATTGGCTTTTGATAAGTACGACTACACATTCTACTACACCTTGCTAGAGCACAAGTTGATGAACTTCGATGCGGGTCTGACGTTTACTCAGTACTCAAACTCGAATTACATTGAACCAAAAGCGACAGGTGCGAAAACATCAACCTTTGATGAGTTTACTTGGAGCTTCTACGGTAACGCAGAAATCAACGTTCCTGACACCAACTTCGATATCATTGGTACCATGGAATTCGGTGATAGCAGTGGCATTAAGAGTACAGATTTGATGGCGGGTGTTCAGTACCGAATCCCAGTATCTGAGTCTGAAATCGCTCTGCGCGGTGGTTACCGTGTTATCGACTTAGATTCAGATGAGTTCTTTGATTCTGAGCTAGGTAAAAACTTTGTCATGGTAGATGGCTGGTTTGCTGGCGCAGAAGTACGATTCTAAGTTCACCTAAAGAACATCTAAAACCAATTTTAAGAACGCCGCTTTATTAAGCGGCGTTTTTTTATATCTGTTGATTATATCTTTCTGGAATTAGTTAGCACATTCATCACTTTCGACCATCCTTATACAGAGAGCTGATTAACGTCTATTCTTATAAGGTCTATGTTGTTGGGTCAGAACAAGGGATGGAATATGACACTCAATGAATTACGCAATTTATATCGAGAAAATTTGTTAGTTGAAGCCATCATAGAGCCCTCAATACAAGAAGGGTCTTGGGTTGTGGAGTTTCGCCATATGGGCGGCGGTTTTGTTCTGCTTACTGATGTCCACGGTGAGGAGTGCCATTATGCGGATTTAGATCTAGCATCTAAGTCGGCAATGGCAGTGGGTTTTCAACAAGTTCGTATTGAAAACCAGTAGCCCATTTACCCATTCAATCGCTTTTTACTTCCAAAAAGTTATAAAACATACTTTTCTATTCTTTCTTGTTATTAAAAGGAGTGGTTAATCTATCGTCACGCAATGATTAGGGATGTCGTGACCATGTCTTTAAATAAGAAAGAGTCTTCACAAAATAATAATGCACAGTCTGGGGCGAACGAGCTACCTGGATTAGCTGCACCGCTTAATGACCAACAACTGGGTCATCTTCAACAAACTGTTTCCGAATTATCTTCTCAGCAATTGGCATGGGTCAGTGGTTACCTATGGGGTGTGAGCCAAGCTCAACCTGTGGGCGCAGCCGCACCGATTACTCAAGCAGCTGCGGCGGTTGCTGCAAAACCTGCTGGTAAGCTCAGCATTATCTTTGCTTCTCAAACCGGTAATGCTAAAGGCGTCGCTGAATCACTAGAGGCAGAAGCAAAAGCCTTAGGTATCGCCGTCGAGCTTTTCGATGCCAGTGATTACAAAGGCAAGAACCTAGCGAAAGAGACGCACGTCATTTTCGTGGCTTCGACTAATGGCGAGGGTGAAGCGCCAGATAACGCGATTGAGCTGCACGAGTTCCTACAATCAAAGAAAGCGCCAAAGCTATCAAACTTACAATACGGTGTGATTGGTCTGGGCGACTCAAGCTACGAGTTTTTCTGCCAAACCGCGAAAGACTTCGATAACTTCCTAGCCAAGCTTGGTGCCAAATCATTTGTTGACCGTCTTGACTGCGACGTGGATTACGAAGCGGCAGCAACCGAGTGGCGTGCTAAAGCTCTATCACAAGTACAAGAAACACTGTCGACGGGCGCAGAGGCTGAGGTAGTTCAATTACCAGTAGGTCAAGCCGCTGCTGGTCATTCACAGTACACCAAACAAAACCCATACACCGCAACATTGCTAACAAGCCAAAAGATCACAGGTCGTGATTCGGGTAAAGATGTTCGTCATATCGAGATTGATCTGGATGAGTCCGATATTACTTATCAACCGGGTGACGCACTGGGTGTGTGGTATGAAAACAGTTCAGAATTAGCGAATCAGATTCTTGCTAAAGTTGGGCTCTCTGGTATCGAGAGCGTAGATGTGGATGGTGAAAACCTCTCTATTCATAGTGCTCTAGTGAGTAAGTTCGAGATAACGGCTTCAAACCCTCAACTTGTGACTAAGTTTGCTGAGCTATCTGGTAGCAAGAAACTGTTAAAGCTGGTGGAAGATAAAGACAAGCTTCGTGAATACGCGGGCAACACGCAAATTGTTGATGTATTAGCTGAGAAGAAAACCAAACTATCGGCTGATGAACTTCTAGGCCTGTTGCGTAAGCTTACACCTCGCCTGTACTCAATCGCATCGAGCCAAGCTGAAGTGGATGAAGAAGTTCACCTAACCGTTGGTTTGGTTGAATACCAAAAAGGTGAAGAGTCTCGCTTAGGTGGAGCATCAAGTTTCCTAGCTCAGCGTTTAGAGGAAGGTGGTGAAGTGAAGGTGTTCGTTGAGAACAACAATAACTTCAAGCTACCACAAGACGACAATACTCCAATCATTATGGTCGGCCCTGGTACTGGTATTGCACCATTCCGCAGCTTTGTTCAAGAGCGAGAAAACAATGACGCTCAAGGTAAGAGCTGGTTGTTCTTTGGCGACCGTACCTTTACTCAAGACTTCCTATACCAAGTTGAATGGCAGAAGTACCTCAAATCTGGTGCGCTAACTAAGCTAGATGTTGCTTTTAGCCGAGACCAAAAAGAGAAAGTGTATGTACAAGACCGCTTAATCGAGCAAGCAGAACAAGTATGGCAATGGCTACAAGAAGGCGCGTACTTCTATGTGTGTGGCGATGCGACTCGAATGGCGAAAGACGTACATGAAGCACTAGTTACGATTGCTGAAAAGCAGGGCAATCAAAGTCGCGAACAGGCTGAGCAATTTATTAATGATTTACGTAAAGCAAAACGTTACCAAAGGGATGTGTACTAATGAGCAAGCAAGTAATAGAGCAAGAAGTGCTAGGCCAAGTACTTGGTCCGTTGGCTGACAATGAGCGTCTAAAGCGTGAGAGCAATAACCTGCGCGGTACGATTGAGCAAGACTTACAAGATCGTATCACTGGCGGCTTTACAGCAGATAACTTTCAACTGATTCGTTTCCACGGCATGTACCAACAAGATGACCGTGATATTCGTAACGAGCGTGCCAAGCAAAAGCTAGAGCCTCTGCATAACGTTATGCTTCGTGCGCGTATGCCTGGTGGCATCATTACCCCTAAGCAGTGGTTAGCAATAGATAAGTTTGCCGATGAAAGTACCTCTTATGGTTCAATCCGTTTAACGACTCGTCAAACGTTTCAGTTTCACGGCGTGTTAAAGCCAAATATCAAGCTGATGCACCAAACGTTAAATAGCATTGGTATTGATTCAATTGCTACTGCGGGTGACGTAAACCGAAACGTTTTGTGTACGACAAACCCAGTAGAATCTGAACTTCACCAAGAAGCCTATGAGTGGGCGAAGAAGATCAGTGAACACCTACTTCCTAAAACTCGTGCTTATGCTGAGATCTGGCTTGATGGCGAGAAATTAGAAACAACCGATGATGAGCCAATCTTAGGTAATAATTATCTACCGCGTAAATTCAAGACAACAGTTGTGATTCCACCACAAAATGACGTTGACGTTCACGCTAACGACCTTAACTTTGTCGCTATTGCTGAAGATGGAAAGTTGGTGGGCTTTAACGTGTTAGTCGGTGGTGGTTTAGCAATGACGCACGGTGATACTTCTACTTATGCTCGTAAAGCTGACGACTTTGGTTTTGTACCATTAGAAAATACGTTAGCTGTTGCGGCAGCGGTTGTTACCACACAGCGTGACTGGGGTAACCGCTCAAACCGTAAGAATGCAAAAACTAAGTACACACTAGACCGTGTAGGTATTGATGTGTTCAAAGCGGAAGTTGAAAAGCGTGCGGGTGTTAAGTTCTCGGAAAGTCGCCCTTATGAATTCACAGAGCGTGGTGACCGTATCGGTTGGGTTGAAGGTATTGATGGTAAGCACCATTTGGCGCTGTTTATTGAAAATGGTCGCTTGCTTGATTTTCCGGGTAAAGCATTGAAAACCGGTGTTGCAGAAATTGCTAAGATCCACAAAGGCGATTTCCGTATGACTGCAAACCAAAACTTAATTGTTGCAGGTGTACCTAAGAGTCAAAAAGCAAAAATTGAGAAGCTTGCTCGTCAATATGGTCTGATGGATGACGCGGTAAGTGAACAGCGTAAAAACTCGATGGCGTGTGTAGCATTTCCTACATGTCCTTTAGCGATGGCAGAAGCCGAACGTTTTCTTCCTGAGTTTGTTACCGATGTTGAAGGTATTCTCAAGAAACACGGTTTACCAGAAGACGATAACATTATCCTTCGTGTAACCGGTTGTCCAAATGGCTGTGGCCGTGCAATGTTGGCTGAGCTTGGTTTAGTAGGCAAAGCGCCAGGTCGTTACAATATGCACTTAGGTGGCAACAAAGCCGGTACTCGTATTCCTAAGATGTATAAAGAGAACATCACATCAGCTCAGATCTTAGAAGAGATTGACACGCTGGTGGGCCGTTGGGCTGCAGAGCGAGAAGAGAACGAAGGGTTCGGTGATTTCACAATCCGAGCTGGCATCATCCAAGAGGTGATCATTTCAAAGAGGGATCTGCATGCATAATTCTGTCGCTTCAAAATTGAAGTTAGCAGAACTACTCGCACTAACCAAGACGGAGCAGGTACTTCGTCTTGGACAGATTAACGCAGAGTTAGAACAGCTAACTGCTTTAGAAAGAGTGAAATGGGCACTAGAAAACTTAGAAGGGACACATGTGGTGTCCTCAAGTTTTGGAATCCAAGCAGCACTCATGCTGCACTTAGTCACTCAGGCAAAGCCGGATATTCCAGTTATCCTTACCGATACCGGGTATCTATTTCCAGAGACCTATCGCTTTATAGATGAGTTAAGCCAGAAGCTCACCTTAAACCTACAAGTATTTCGTGCTCAGCAAAGCCCTAATTGGCAAGAAGCACAATATGGGAAACTTTGGGAGCAAGGACTAGAAGGTATTGAGAAGTACAACAAGCTAAATAAAGTTGAACCAATGAGAAGGGCGTTAGATGAACTTGAGGCTGGTACTTGGTTCTCAGGGTTGAGAAGAGAGCAATCCCAATCTCGTGCAAACTTGGCAATCTTATCTATCCAAAATGGTGTGTTTAAGTTCTTACCTATAATAGATTGGACCAATAAAGATGTTCACTACTACCTAGAAGAGCACGGTCTGAGTTATCATCCGCTTCGAGAGCAGGGTTACCTTTCAGTTGGCGATACACACACAACTAAGAAGTGGGAGCCTGGTATGACAGAAGAAGAAACCCGCTTTAACGGGTTAAAACGAGAATGTGGGCTTCATGAGGACGATGGCGAACAATATGGCTCTGGTATTTAGGCTCATTGTTGATTAAAAAGCTGCTTTAGGGCAGCTTTTTTGCTTTTCTGGGGGCAAAACAACAACGCCTGTGGATAACTCTGTGATTATTTTGTAGGTACTTTGTAAGTAAACTTGCATAAATAAGCCCTTGGTGGTTTATCCATCATATAAGCCTCGTTTTTGCATTTTTCTTAAATAAACACTTGCCAATGTGAGCGACATCTCTATAATGCCGCCTCACTGACACGGCAGACGCCATAAGGCTTCAGCGAAGAATGTTAGTTAGGCAACTAGCTTCAAGCGATTATTCGCTTCTACTTTTAGAAAGTAGAAATTAATTTTCAAAAGTGTTTGACACTGAAAATTAAGTCGCTAGAATAGCCGCCTCTTCCGAAGTGATGTCAATCACAACGAAGAGAAGTTCTTTAACAATTTAAACCTATCAATCTGTGTGGGCACTCGTTGATGAATATCAAAAATTGATTCTTAGGAATCACATTGATTTCAATGAACTGAGTGACCAATC
>NZ_VTXJ01000036.1:0-36802 GCF_013114525.1 Vibrio sp. T3Y01
TGGTCACTCAGTTCATTGAAATCAAGTTGAAACCGAAGTTTCATTTTTGATATTCATCAACGAGTGCCCACACAGATTGATAGGTTTAAATTGTTAAAGAGCTTAACTTCTTGAGCGTTCCTTTTTAGTAAGGAGCCTCTCGAAGTGGACGGCCATTCTAGCGAATTAACATTCAGTGTCAAACACTTTTTGAAAATTAATTTTTTGTCGCTTTCCGTCTTACTGATTATTGCTGAAGCCTTATGGCGCCTGCCGTCTCAGTGGGGTCGCATTATAGGGAACCCTTTCAGCTTAGCAACTACTTTTTCATAAAAAATGAATAAATAGAGGTTAAGTGTCTAATAGTTCACCTAAATATAAAAAAGAGAGCATTTCTGCTCTCTTTTTGCACTAAATCTAAAGGAATTATTAGATAAACGCGTAAGCATCTGCGTACATATGGTCACGCTTTGCTTCTTTATTTTGTGTAAATAGGTCTCTTGCTGCGCCCGCCATTTCAAAGCGACCTGCAATATAGATATCAAAATCAGCCAGTGATTCGAAGCTTTGTGTAATTGCTTCAAGCACATTACCAGTTTGGCCATGCCAAACTTCCGGCGCCTCTTCTACTACAGGTACGAAATGTACATTGCTATGCTTTTCTGCAATATCGACAAGCTCTTCTTTCGCGTATAGCTGGCACTCGTCTTTTGCACCCCAGTAAAGGTGAATCTCTTTCTTGCTGTTTTGTGCAATGCAGTGATCCAGGATCGAACGTACGTAGCTAAAACCCGTACCACCAGCAATCAATAGTAGAGGGCGTTCACTCTCTTCTTTAATCCACGCATCACCGTGTGGCGCATCAATCGCGATATCACCATCTTCAGCCTGTGCCTTTTTCATTGCTTCAACCACTTCTAATGCATAAGCATTGTGTTCAGCAGCACCAATATGTAGTTCTAGTTCACCTTCATGGCGACAAGGGCTGCTCGCAATTGAAAATGGACGCTTATCTTTCTCACCCATTTCAACCATCAGGTACTGACCAGCTTTAAAGGCAACTGGTGTCTCTGGATGAAGCAGGATTTGGTAAGTGTTACAAGCCAAAGGCTCGATAGACTTAACTTTACATTTAATAGTCATGTTCTTCCTCTCACTAACCCTTAATCGGCAAAGGTTAGAACTAAATTACTTTCTGCAAATGCTTGGCAAGCGAAAATCCAACCCTGTTGCTGCTCTTTCTCTGTGAGCATGGGTTCAAGGTGGTAACTCACTTGGCCTTCTAATTTTTTGCACATGCACATAGCACATGCGCCAACTTGGCAACGGTTAGGGAAATAGATATCGCTGTTGAGCGCAGCATCCAAGACCGTTTGCCCTTTTTCTACGGTGAAACTGATGTTTTCTGGGTACAAGACTACTTGGTAGCTCATAAAATTCCTAGTTGTTCCCAGATGCTATCAATCTTTTTGACCAGCTCAGGATCTTTTGTGATTGGAACGCCCCACTCACGCAAACACTCACCTTCCCACTTATTGGTTGCATCGAGCCCCACTTTGGAGTGCCCAATTTCGTTCTGAAGGAATAAGGTATCTCTAGCTGGATCCATCCTGGTGGTTACCGCCCAGATGATGTCGTTCCAGTCGCTCACGTTAACATCACCATCACAGACGATAACGAACTTGTTCTCATCAAATTGAGACCAAACCGCTTCCATGATTTTCTTACCATTACCTGCAGCTTGTTTATCTATCGATACCACAACCATGCCGGCATTATCGTTCTGCAGGTGAATATCAATAATTTCAGGATGAACTTTGGTTAATTCAGCTAAACCACCTTCAATATGATCACTGTTTTCTGGAGTAGATTGCATATCAGGCGACAATGCTAACTCGGCATCCCACTTCTTAGTGATGTCTAAGCCCATCTTAGAACCTAACCCAACGACCGGTGATGCAAAGTCCAACGAATCAATTGGCGTGTTCTCTATCATCAAGGTATCACGTGACGGATCCATATGTTTGCACATCGCAGCCGTAACTTGTGACCAATCGCGAGCGTTAACATCCTCATCGCACACCAATACAAACTTGGTATACATGAATTGACGTAAGAAAGACCATACGCCCATCATCACTCGTTTAGCGTGACCTGGATATTGCTTCTTCATAGTCACCACAGCCATTCGATACGAACAACCTTCAGGTGGTAGATAGAAATCTTCTATCTCCGGGAATTGCTTTTGAAGAATAGGGACAAACACTTCATTCAATGCAACACCCAATACTGCAGGCTCATCTGGCGGGCGACCTGTGTATGTACTGTGGTAAATCGGGTTCTCACGCATGGTTACATGAGTAATGGTAAACACGTTGTGCTTTTCTTTCTCGTTGTAGTAACCAGTGTGATCGCCGTAAGGCCCTTCGTCAGCGAATTCATTCGGATCGATGTAACCTTCCATCACGATTTCAGCACTTGCTGGGACTTCTAGGTCATTACTGATCGATTTAACCACTTCAGTTTTGCTACCACGCAGCAGACCAGCAAACGCGTATTCCGATAAGGTATCTGGCACTGGCGTTACCGCGCCAAGAATCGTTGCAGGATCAGCGCCAAACGCAACAGACACTGGAAACGGCTTACCTGGGTTCTGTTCAGCCCAGTCACGTAGATCCAGCGCACCACCACGGTGAGCCAACCAACGCATGATAATTTTGTTCTTACCAATCTTTTGCTGGCGGTAGATACCTAAGTTTTGGCGTTTCTTGTTCGGGCCGCGAGTAACCGTTAACCCCCAAGTAAGTAGTGGCGCGATATCGTCAGCCCAACAGCTCATTACTGGGATTTTATCTAGGTCGACCTCGTCGCCTTGCCACACGACTTGTTGGCACGCTGCTTTACGAAGACGCTTAGCTGGCATGTTCAATACTTGTTTGAACACGGGTAACTTATCAATCGCGTCCTTAAAACCTTTCGGCGGCTCAGGCTCTTTTAAGTAAGCCAATAACTTGCCCACCTCGCGCAGTTCTTTAACTTCCTGACGGCCCATGCCTATCGCAACACGGTTGGGAGTACCAAATAAATTGGTCAAAACAGGCATGTCATAACCTACCGGGTTCTCGAACAGAAGAGCCGGGCCACCAGCACGTAGAGTACGGTCGCTAATTTCGGTCATTTCATAGTCTGGGTCGACTGGGTGAGAAATGCGTTTCAACTGACCAATACTTTCAAGATGGTCGATAAAATCACGTAAATCTTTAAAACTCATAGAACTTCTACATGCTGATTATTCTGCGCTCAGTATATCAAAAAGGGGCATCGTGAGATCCCCCTTTTTAGTAAGGTTATTGAGAGGTAAAACCCAGTTACGGAAGCACTTGCTGTATCACTGAACTTTTGACTTGTGGGTTATCATTCACTAGGTCTTGTAGCCAGTTGGTGTGCCCTTGTTTTGCCAACTCACGAGCGACCAATGGCGCATCATCGGCGATCGCCATGCGAGAAACTAAAAAGTCTTTCACCTCTTCTGAAAGTGGGTTCACTCTCGTCAGCAAAGTAATCGCTTCTTCTTTTAATCTTGGGTTTTTCGTTGCAGCCATCACCTGCTCTAAGGCAAATGGGGATTTACTCTCAGCGAGACGAACCAGCTCAGCTTGGCTATGATAATCGGCTTTCATCTTCCAGAGGATTTGATAGACATCCGGGTCTTCGCTCACCTGTGCTAATCGAACCACTACTTCGGTAGAGGGTAACCAGCTTACTATCGGTGACTCCGTTAGCTGTTTTGCTAAGTAATTCACGGCCTCTGGCGACAAGCTATCCAATTCTCTTATGAGTAGCGCTTCTCGAGTTTGGACCTGATGCTCAGATCCAGTTAGCCACTCTTTGAGGTTGAGGTTCTGTTTCTCTGCATCGAGCACAAACACCAATGTATTTTGATCAGCACGGAATTGTTTGATTAAGCGGTTTGCTATCGAAGGATAATTAAAGGCTGGAACCGTAAACTCATAGCCATCACCACGCTCTAATACTTGGTAGGTTGGCGTAATAGCGAGCTGTTGCTCCACAAAGATAGACATCTTCGGTGTGAGTACGATTTTTTGTTGTTCGATCTTCTTCAAGAGTTGGTAACGAGCCACCTCTTGCTGGGGAAATGTCAGGCGCTCAAGTGCAAAGCGTAACGAATTCACTTCATCACGCACGACAAGCTCAAGCAATTCAGCAGTTTTTAGTTTTACTTGATCATTCTCAAGCCAAGACTCTACTGTATGTGGAGACATCTCGGTGGCATTAACGATGCCGACCGGTGAAAGTAACAGTGAAGTAGACAAGAGTAATGATGACAACAGTCCATGTTGCATTTTAACTTCCTTGTAACACTTTTGGTCATTCTGCAAGCTGCCGCTACAAAATGCAAATAAAAAGCGCTACCCGAGGGCAGCGCTTTCTAATAACTATCAGCTAATCAAGATTACTGACGACGCATAGCGTCAAAGAACTCATCGTTCGTTTTCGTCATTGCTAGCTTGTCGATAAGGAATTCCATTGCATCGATTTCGCCCATTGGGTGAACAATCTTACGCAGGATCCACATCTTCTGCAGTTCATCGTTCTTAGTAAGAAGCTCTTCACGACGAGTACCAGAGCGGTTGAAATCAATCGCAGGGAATACACGCTTTTCAGCAATCTTACGGTTCAGGTGCAGTTCCATGTTACCTGTACCTTTGAATTCTTCGTAGATAACTTCATCCATCTTAGAACCAGTATCAACCAGTGCTGTAGCGATGATAGTTAAGCTACCGCCTTCTTCAACGTTACGAGCTGCACCGAAGAAACGCTTAGGACGGTGAAGTGCGTTTGCATCCACACCACCTGTTAGTACTTTACCTGATGAAGGTACTACCGTGTTGTATGCACGCGCTAGACGAGTGATTGAGTCCAGAAGGATAACCACGTCTTTCTTGTGTTCAACAAGACGCTTCGCTTTCTCGATAACCATTTCTGCTACTTGTACGTGGCGAGATGCTGGCTCATCGAATGTAGAAGCAACTACTTCACCTTTAACTAGGCGCTGCATTTCTGTTACTTCTTCCGGACGCTCATCGATAAGTAGAACCATTAGTTCACACTCAGGATGGTTGTGAGCGATGCTTTGCGCAATGTTTTGCAGAAGCATTGTCTTACCCGCTTTTGGCGGAGCAACAATCAAGCCACGCTGACCTTTACCAATTGGAGATGCAAGGTCAAGGATACGAGCCGTGATATCTTCTGTCGCACCATTACCACGTTCCATAACCATGCGTTCGTTAGCATGCAGAGGGGTAAGGTTTTCAAAAAGGATCTTGTTACGAGCGTTGTCTGGTTTGTCGTGGTTTACCGTGTTTACTTTCAGTAGAGCAAAGTAACGTTCGCCATCTTTAGGTGGGCGAATCTTTCCGGCAATTGAGTCACCAGTACGTAGGTTGAAACGACGAATCTGACTTGGTGATACGTAGATATCATCAGGACCCGCTAAGTACGAGCTGTCTGCGCTACGAAGAAAACCAAAACCGTCTTGCAGAATTTCAAGAACACCGTCACCGAAGATGTCTTCACCACTTTTTGCATGTGCTTTAAGGATAGCGAAGATAATGTCCTGTTTTCTTAGACGAGCTAGGTTTTCAAGGCCTAGGCTTTCGCCAAGTTTAACAAGTTCAGACACAGGTCTGTTCTTCAGTTCTGTAAGATTCATTGTGGTGGATGCTTGTTTAGTCAAAATAAGATCTGTTTTCTAGTTAAGAGGGATTCGGTCACAGGATCGACCAAGAAGAGAAATTCGTTCAATTAACGTGCGATAAATTAGCACTAAAACTAAGACTAGTCCATAGCTTAGAAAAAACAAAACCGTGCATTTGTTAACTGCACGGTTTCTTTATCAAATGCTCACCTGATTATAGGTTAGCGTCTAGGAACTCTTTAAGTTGAGTTTTAGACAATGCACCAACTTTAGTTGCTGCTACGCCGCCATCTTTGAAAAGAAGAAGCGTTGGAATGCCGCGAATACCAAACTTTGGTGGTGTTCCAGCATTTTGGTCGATATTAAGTTTACCGATAGTGAGCTTGCCTTCGTACTCGTCTGCGATTTCATCAAGAATCGGCGCAATCATCTTACAAGGGCCACACCATTCTGCCCAAAAATCAACAAGAACAGGGCCTGCAGCGTTGATCACATCGTTCTCAAAACCGTCATCAGTTAGCTGCAAAATCTTATCACTCATCTTCCACTCCAATGTATTTTTTAGAACTGGTTGGATGATAACCAGTAAATAGATGCCCTATTGGAATGTATTTACTTTCGTATTGCAAGCTTAAGCTGATATTCTATAGCAATGAAAAAGACGCATATCACAGAGCAAAAGTTCGCCGACTTGGATTTACTTCCGCAAGTCATTGAAGGATTGGAGAAAAAAGGGTTCGATTATTGTACCCCTATCCAAGCCTTGGCGCTCCCGGTACTGCTCACCGGCCAAGACATTGCAGGCCAGGCCCAAACGGGTACTGGTAAAACGCTTGCGTTTCTTACTGCTACTTTTAACCACCTACTAAAAACACCTGAGCATGAAGGGCGCAAGCCTAACCAGCCACGTGCGATTATTATGGCACCTACTCGCGAACTCGCGATTCAGATCTACAACGATGCTGAATCCCTAGTCGCAAGCACTGGTATCAAAGCAGCATTGGCTTACGGTGGCGAAAGCTACGACAAGCAGCTAGGTAAGATCGAAGAAGGCGCAGATATCTTAATTGGTACCACTGGCCGTATTATCGATTTCTACAAGCAGAAGGTATTTAACCTTAACCACATTCAAGCAGTAGTACTGGATGAAGCAGACCGTATGTTCGATCTGGGCTTCATTAAAGACATCCGCTTCTTGTTCCGTCGTATGCCTGAGCCTAAAGATCGTTTGAACATGCTGTTCTCTGCGACTCTGTCTTACCGTGTACAAGAGTTGGCTTTCGAGCACATGCATAACCCAGAGCATGTTGTTGTTGAGCCAGAGCGTAAAACAGGCCACCGTATTAAAGAAGAGTTGTTCTACCCTTCTAACGAACACAAGATGGCACTGCTGCAGACACTAGTAGAAGAAGAGTGGCCAGAGCGCGCTATCATCTTCGCTAACACCAAGCACAAGTGTGAATCAGTTTGGGGCCATTTGGCTGCCGATGGTCACCGTGTTGGTCTGCTGACTGGTGATGTACCACAGAAGAAACGTGAAAAGATTCTTGAGCAATTCACTCAAGGTGATGTTGACCTACTGGTTGCAACCGACGTTGCTGCTCGTGGCCTACACATTCCTCAAGTAACGCACGTATTCAACTTCGATCTACCTGACGACTGTGAAGATTACGTTCACCGTATCGGCCGTACAGGTCGTGCTGGTGCAAGTGGTCACTCGATCAGCTTTGCTTGTGAAGATTACGCAATCAACTTGCCACCAATCGAAGAGTACATTGAGCACGCGATCCCAGTGTCTGACTACGACGCTTCTGCACTGCTAGAAGATCTACCAGCACCATTGCGCTTACGCACACGTAACCCGCAACAACGCCGCTCAAACAACAATGGCTCACGTAACGGTAACCGTAAACCAAACCAGAACCGTCGCCCACGCCAACCGCGTCACAACAAGGAAGCTTAGTCGCTTATGAGTCAAACAGTGTCACCCCCGCTTTACGCTGCAATCGACCTCGGGTCGAACAGTTTTCATATGCTCGTTGTGCGTCATATCGATGGCAGCGTACAAACCATGGCTAAAATTAAGCGCAAAGTACGTTTAGCTGCAGGCTTAGATGAAAATAATGCGCTTAGTACCGAAGCTATGCAGCGCGGTTGGGACTGTTTGAGTCTCTTTGCAGAGCGACTACAGGACATTCCAAAAGAAAATATCCGCATTGTTGGTACAGCGACCCTACGTACCGCGACTAATGTGGATATCTTTCTTGAGAAAGCGAACCAGATCCTTGGCTACGACATCAATGTTATCTCCGGTGAAGAAGAAGCTGCGACTATCTATAAAGGCGTGGCACACACTTCTGGTGGCAGCGGCCGCCGACTGGTAGTGGATATTGGTGGCGCAAGTACCGAGATGATCATTGGTGAAGGTTTCTCAGCAAAAGCGCTGACTAGCCTAAAAATGGGCTGTGTAACATGGCTTGAGCGCCACTTTAAAGATCGCCAATTAACCGCAACCAACTTCGACAACGCGATTGAAGCAGCGAAGTCTACCTTAGCTCCTATCTTAGAGAGCTACACCGATATCGGTTGGGATGTGTGTGTTGGTGCCAGTGGTACCGTTCAAGCACTGCAAGAAATCATGCTAGCGCAAGGCATGGATGAGGTTATCACTCATACCAAGCTTAAACGCTTACAAAAACAAGCGATGATTACTGAGCGCTTAGAAGAGCTAGAAATAGAAGGGTTAACTCTAGAGCGCGCTTTAGTGTTCCCTAGCGGTCTTTCCATTCTGATTGCTATCTTTGAGTTGCTTGAAATCGATTCGATGACGCTGGCTGGCGGCGCACTTCGTGAAGGCCTAGCCTACGAAATGGTTGATGAGCTTCGCCAAGACGATATCCGTGCTCGCACCATCAAGAGCGTTCAATCACGCTACCAGATGGACGTAAGCTACGGTGACCAAGTCGCAGCAGCAGCGCAGACTCTGTTAGAGCAAGCAGGCGGCGAAGCTTGGGTGTCAGAACCTCAAGCTGGTGTCCTACTGCAAACTGCAGCCAAACTTCATGAAATCGGTTTAACCATCGACTTCAAGAAAGGTGGTGAACACAGTGCTTACCTACTACAGAACCTAGATTTACCTGGTTTCACTCGCGCACAGAAACACTACCTAGGTGAATTAACGCGACGCTACCGTGAACAGCTAACATCACTGCCAGAGCAACACGCAGTATCAGGCACAAGCAGTAAACGTATCCTACGTATTCTGCGCCTAGCGATTCTATTAACGCATCGTCGTAATCCAGAGCTAGAGCCTGAGTTTACGCTAACGGCTGACGATAATAATCTAACTCTAACACTCTCTAAGCAATGGCTAGCCGACAACCCGCTGACCGCTGCAGAGCTAGAGATTGAATCGAATCGACAAACAGACATTGGCTGGCCACTTTCTATTGAATGCCTCGTATAATCATATCTGACACTAAAAGTAAAATAGCCCAAGTTAGTCTTCTAACCTGGGCTATTTATTATCTTTGCACTAATGCCTTTCTAATCTGATCCTCACACATTAACACCTGTCGCTTTAAAGTCAGGGTTCACAGCGGTTAACTTCTTAACGATGTAGTTCAGAAGCACCCCGTACATAGGAACAAACAAGCCTAGACTGATGATAAGTTTGAAGCCGTAATCAACCAGTGCAATCTCAGTCCAATGTTCAGCCATGAATGGATCTGGGCTTTGGTAGAAAGCGATCGCAAAGAACGCGATGGTATCAATAGCATTACCAAAAAGCGTTGAACAGGTTGGCGCAATCCACCACTGCTTAAGCTGACGCAAGCGGTTGAAAACATGAACATCTAAGATTTGGCCAAGCAAGTAAGCCATGAAACTTGCAGCAGCGATACGGGCTACAAATAGGTTAAATTCACCCAGATGGCTAAAGCCTTGGAATTGCCCTTCAAAGAACACCACCGACAAGAAGTAAGAAACCGCGAGTGCAGGCAACATCACTAAGAAAATGATTTTACGAGCAAGCTGAGCGCCAAAAATGCGAACGGTCAGATCTGTTGCTAAGAAGATAAATGGGAAAGTGAAAGCGCCCCAAGTGGTGTGCATACCGAAGATGGTAAAAGGTAGCTGAACCAAGTAGTTGCTTGATGCAATGATCACTAAGTGGAACAAAACTAATAATGCTAGGGCTTTGCGCTGTTGCGCAGGGGTAAAGTTACTCATGCTGTACCTTTTTAGTTTGGTTTGGGGGTGAGGGAACCCAAATCGAGTCATTTCTCTATCGAAACAAAGAAAGCTCTTACCAATAATGTGAATGAAAAATGTATCTATCATTTGCTCCATTGAGCGGCGGGCGATTATACATTAATCAATTTTAGCTGCAACGGTGAGAACAGACGCAAACGTTTATTCTCATTTTTATTGCTAGAAGGTGTTTGAAGCTCGGTTTCTAGAAACCAAGTTTGAGGTAATGTTAACCGTTAGAAGCCACGCTTGAACAAAGCGGCTAGATAATCGAACTCTTCACGGCTCGCTTCTGGACTAAGAGATTCAAACCACACAGATTCACTGTAGTGCTCTGATTTTAAGAACATCTGGCACCCTTCAAAATCCACCAGCCATGAGTGCATGTCAGCATCCCACTGCTTTTCAACAACCGTAGCCGATAACAAGCTAACGAGGCGTTCGCCAATTTCAGGGTAAGAGTCGAAGTCAAAGCTCGGTGTTGTCACCAATAAGCGTCCTTCTTCTGCTAAATACTCTCGCAAACCAAATTCCATTTATTACCTCTGTTATTAGCCGTGTGTTGTGATGTGTTCTTGAATCAAATCTAGAAATGGGTCGGCGTATTTGTCGAGCTTACGCTGGCCTACACCATTTACCGCCAACATTTCACCGTAAGACGTCGGCAGAACTTCTGCCATATCAATCAATGTTGCGTCACTGAATACCACGTATGGGGGTAAGCCATCTTCGTCGGCAATCGACTTACGCAGCTTACGCAGTTTGGCAAATAGCTTTTTATCGTAATTCTTGCTGCTTAGCTTATCTGACTTAGCATTACGTACCGCAGTGTCGAGACGAGGTACCGCTAACTCTAGTGACATCTCACCTCGCAGCAGTGGACGCGCCTCTTCAGTTAACTGCAAGGTTGAGTTACGTGTGATGTTCTGGAACAACAAGCCTTTGTGAATGAGCTGACGGAAGATACTGATCCAGTAGTCATGGCTGTGGTCGCGGCCAATACCGTAAGTTGAGAGCTTATCGTGACCATTATCGCGCACACGGATGTTCTGCATGCCACGCATCACTTCAACGACGTAGCCCATACCAAACGACTGATTCACACGGTACACACACGACAACGCCTTCTGCGCCTCTTGGGTCGCATCAAAGTGTTTTGGCGGATCTAAGCAGATATCGCAGTTGCCACATTGCTTCTCACGATATTCGCCAAAGTAGTTAAGCAGTACCTGACGACGACAAGTTTGCGCTTCAGCAAAGGCACTCATCGCATTCAGCTTGTGCATCTCAACCTGCTTTTGCGGGCCTTCTTCTTTCTCATCCAGCATACGACGCAGCCAGCCCATATCAGCAGGGTCAAACAGCATCATCGCTTCAGCAGGCAAGCCATCACGACCCGCACGGCCAGTCTCTTGATAGTAAGACTCGATGTTGCGTGGAATATCAAAGTGAACCACAAAGCGTACATTAGGTTTGTTGATACCCATACCAAACGCTACGGTCGCAACAACAATCTGAATATCATCACGTTGGAAGGCTTCTTGAACGTAAGCGCGCTCATCGGTGTCCATACCCGCGTGATAACCCGCAGCACGAATACCGTTGTTACACAGCTTCTCGGTGACCATCTCAACTTTTTTACGGCTACCACAGTAGATGATGCCGCAATTGCCCTTCTGAGTTTCTAGGTAGCGAACCACCTGAGACACTGGCTTGTGTTTCTCGACAAGGTTATAGCGAATATTAGGACGGTCAAAGCTGCCCAAGTAGGTATGCGGATCCACCAGCTGTAAGCGCGAAACAATATCTTTGCGCGTTGCATCGTCAGCCGTTGCCGTCAGCGCCATATAAGGCACATGAGGGAAATACTGTTTAAGCTGACCCAATGACGCGTACTCCGGGCGGAAGTCGTGTCCCCATTGAGAGATACAGTGCGCTTCATCGACCGCAATCATCGAAAGCGGTAAACCTTGTAGGCGTTCAATGAAATCACGCATCAACACACGCTCTGGTGACACATAAACCATTTTGAGCTGACCTGAGTTCATGCGATTAAACACACTCAGTAGCTGATCACGCGGCATGGAAGAGTTAATACACTCGGCTGCCACACCATTGGCTTTCAACTGATCGACTTGGTCTTTCATCAACGAGATAAGCGGTGAGATAACCAGTGTCAGCCCTTCACGAACTAAAGCAGGGATCTGGTAACACAAAGATTTACCACCACCCGTCGGCATTATCACCAAGCTATCTCGGCCTTGAACAGCCAAATCAATGACCTCTTGCTGACCATCGCGAAAGCTTTGATAGCCAAATACATCTTCGAGGATGTTTTGCGCATCATTCGCGGGAGTTGGTGTTTGCTCAGCAATCAGAGTGGCGGTCATTATGGTTCCTAATCGAGGTATAAAGTCAGCATGCAGCATCGGCAGGCAAGTCGCACATTGTAGAGTGGAATGCTGGCGAATTAAACCGCAAATTGTTAGGTGAAAAGGGTTAACGCTCCTATACTGACCAACTCTCTTTATAAATCCTATTAATAAGCACTCTGTGCCAGAGAAAGTGACATGACACAAGACGAACAACAACGTACACGCCAAGGAATCTTGCTTGCGATTGGCGCGTACACCATGTGGGGAATCGCTCCCATATACTTCAAATCTCTCAGTGAAGTATCCCCTCTCGAGATCCTGAGCCACCGTGTAGTATGGTCCTTTTTTCTACTCGCTTTACTGCTGCACGTTGGTCGTGGCTGGCGCAAAGTGCGCGATACTTTGACTTCAAAACCGAAAATGATGTTTTTGGTGGCAACTTCACTTTTAGTGGGGGCCAACTGGCTGATCTTCATCTGGGCAGTCAATGCCAATCATATGCTGGATGCCAGCCTCGGCTACTACATCAACCCTTTGATTAACGTATTGCTTGGAATGTTCTTCCTTGGTGAACGTCTGAGAAAACTTCAATGGTGTGCGGTGGCGCTTGCGGCTATCGGTGTGCTTATCCAGTTAATCGCCTTTGGTTCGATTCCAGTTGTCGCTATCGCACTGGCCTTTTCTTTTGGTTTCTATGGCTTACTCCGTAAGAAAGTGAACCTAGAAGCGCAGACTGGCTTGTTCATTGAGACCTTAGTGATGCTGCCAGCGGCGGCAATCTACTTATTATTCATTGCAGACACAGCGACGTCAGACTTTTTGGCGAATCCAATGCAGCTAAATTTACTACTGGTCGCTGCGGGGGTAATTACCACTCTGCCACTACTTTGCTTTACGGGTGCAGCAACCAGACTCAAGCTTTCGACACTGGGCTTCTTCCAATACATTGGCCCTAGCTTGATGTTCTTGCTTGCGGTGTTGATCTACGGTGAAGCCTTTACCATGGATAAGGCGATTACCTTTGCTTTCATTTGGGGTGCACTGGTGATCTTCAGCTTCGACGGTCTGCGCAATAACAAGAAGAGTAAGCAAGTGAAAAGCTAACACTGATCGTTTTTTACAAGACAATCTATAGATACAGAGATAAGCTTGGTTGAATTGATGATAATTTAACCAAGCTTTTTTATGCCATGGATAAAGTCCACTACTACTCGACATCTAGCCAAGATATCAGCCTGATCCAAGCTCAATACCAAGAGTTTGCCTTTCAGCGCCACTATCATTTGGACTTTCATATCGGCCTAATCACCCAAGGGCAGCAGAAGTTTGTCTATAAGGGGACGAGTTACCACGCAGGTGCCGGACAAGTGGTGATGATGCCACCTGATGAGCTGCATGATGGTCATTCAAAGCTCGAATCGGGTTACCAAGTGAGTGTATTTTCTGTCTCTCCTCAATGGTTTGGCGATCTTGCCGATCACAGCGAAAATGGTCGCACTTTGAGCTTTTCTGAGTTGATCCTCTCCGATCAAGCGACTTTTTTACAATTACGTAACCTTCATGGGCTACTTATCAACCCAAATATCAGTCAACTCGCCCAAGATTGCCTGCCATTCGAAGGTTTTTCGACGATTGTTGATCGTTACGCGCAGTTTGGATCGAAAACTCAGGTGAAGCTTGGCACTCAATCAGTGAATACACTCAAAGACTATTTAATGGCAAACCTCGACCAGCCAGTGCGCTTAGAGCAACTTTCTGAGCTGTGCGACCTGACAACGACTCAATTTCAGCGTCATTTTAAGAACAAAATGGGCATCACCCCTTATGCATGGTTAAGCCGCTTACGCATGGAGCAAGGCATGCGATTGATTAAATCAGGTGTCGGCGGAACTGAGGTCGCTCATCAAGTGGGTTTCTACGATCAAGCCCATTTCTCAAAGGCATTTAAGACCGCATTTGGTGTTTCTCCATCGAAAATTAACTAAGTGTTGATAATTTACAATTGAGAGAATCGAAATCACGGTAAGCTGCGCTCAACAACTCTCGGCAGAACAACCCCGTTATTGGAACAGATATGAATGAAGTCACCATATTAGTCACCCTCGCCTCTATCCACTTTATCGCTTTGATGAGCCCAGGCCCTGACTTTGCACTTGTGGTACAAAACGCAACACGCCACGGACGACAAACCGGCTTATACATTGCTCTCGGACTCTCTTGCGGGATCTTACTGCATTCATTGTTAAGCCTGACAGGCATCAGTTACCTAGTCCACCAGCACCCAACTCTTTTTGCGCTCATGCAATTAGCTGGCGGCAGCTACTTACTGTATCTCGGCTTTGGTGCGTTAAAAGCAACATGGCAACTCATTAGCCACCACGAAGAAGAGGCAGACACGGTCAATTCAAAAGATCTGATTCTGACCAATAAGCGTCAGGCGTTTTCGAAAGGCTTTGCGACTAATATTCTTAATCCAAAGGCATTAGTGTTTTTCATCAGCTTGATGTCGAGCTTGGTACCGGCTGACATGTCGCTTTCAGGGAAAGGGTTTGCTCTGATTATCTTATTCGGCCTATCACTGTTCTGGTTCTCTCTATTAGCGTGGATGCTTTCTACGAAGGCACTACAAAAGAAACTGAGTGAAGCGACAGTCTACATTGATGGCTTATGTGGTGTTGTGTTCAGCCTAATTGGCGTCAGTATTCTTTGGCAGTCGCTGTCTGGTTTAATCGCTTAAATTCGAATCAAGATTACAATTCGTTAACAACGTACTGGCTATCTTATCTTTCCACTGCCAATCTAGCTCTGCATATTAAAAGGAGAAGATCATGCAGTGGAAAACAAAACTAACAACCCTCGCCACTTCTACCCTACTTTTTGCCTCTCATGTCAGTTGGGCAAATCAAGCTGCCGATTCCGTCGCTCCCGAACAAAGTAGTGGTTTAGAAGCCAAGCAACTCGTAAAAGCTAACGACTGGATGGTTACCGCAGCCAACCCTCTGGCAACCCAAGCGGGTGCCGATGTACTGGCTCGTGGTGGTAATGCCATTGATGCGATGGTTGCTGTGCAGCTGATGCTTGGCTTAGTAGAGCCGCAATCGTCAGGTATTGGCGGTGGCGCCTTCCTTGTTTATTTTGATGGAAAAGACAAACAACTTAAAACCTACGATGGTCGTGAAACCGCACCACTTGATGCTACACCACGCCTGTTCCAAGACGAAAACGGCCAACCGCTTAGGTTTTATGATGCCGTGGTTGGTGGTCGCTCTGTGGCGACACCGGGCACAGTCCAACTATTGTGGGATACTCACCAGAAATACGGCAATCTAGAGTGGGCATCGCTGATCAAACCTATTGCTCAGCTCGCTGAGAAAGGTTTTACCATCAGCCCACGTTTGGCGACCTTGATTGAAAACGACCAAGAACGACTAAGCCGTTTTGCCACAACCAAAGCCTACTTCTTTAATGCCGATGGCAGCCCAAAAACCGCGGGTACGCTGCTTAAGAACCCTGAATATGCTGCAACATTGAACGCAATTTCAAAGGATGGTGCTAAGGCATTTTACCAAGGTGAGATTTCTGCCGACATCATCAACACGGTACAAACCGCCAAAGGTAATCCGGGTGTATTAGCACAAAAAGACTTCGACGCCTATTCAATCAAACAACGCGAACCAGTTTGTTCTGCTTATGAGAGTTACGATATATGCGGCATGGGACCACCAAGTTCAGGTGCATTAACGGTTGGGCAGATCTTAGCGATGACCGAACAGTTTGATCTGAAATCATGGGGGCCAAACGACGCGAAATCTTGGCAAGTGTTAGCGGACGCTTCTCGTTTAGCCTTTGCAGACCGTGGTATGTACATGGCAGACCAAGATTACGTGCCAATGCCAACCCAAGGGTTAGTAAATACTGACTATTTGCAGGAACGTGCCCAGCTAATTACTGCTGGAAAGGCATTAGACAGTGCACCATCAGGCACCCCACCGTGGGATCATGCCATGCTACGCAGTCAAGATGTGTCTATTGAACTGCCGTCCACCAGCCACTTCAATATTGTCGATAGCGATGGCAATGTCGTGTCGATGACCACCACCATTGAGAATGCATTTGGCTCACGCTTGATGGTAAGAGGCTTCCTACTCAACAACGAACTGACCGACTTCTCGTTCAAGACCCACAACGATGGCACACCTATCGCAAACCGACTTGAACCAGGTAAGCGTCCACGCTCTTCAATGGCACCGACTATCATCATGCAAGACGATAAGCCTTACATGGCGATTGGTTCTCCGGGTGGTAGCCGTATCATAGGTTATGTAGCACAAGCGATCATTGCTCATACCCAATGGGACATGGATATCCAGCAAGCGATCAACCAACCGCACTTCCTAAACCGCTTCGGCACGCTAGATCTGGAAAAAGGAACATCGGCGGAAAACTTTAAACCTGAGCTCGAAAAGATGGGATTTGAGGTTAACATTCGCGATCTTAACTCGGGTTTACACGCCATTCGCATCACAAAAGATGGCCTAGAAGGTGCAGCAGACCCTCGTCGTGAAGGCGCTGCCATCGGCCAGTAAGGGAAAATACTCCCTTTTTACTCCCTGCTTTGTGCGAGATCTCTTACAAGGCAGTGAGTAAATATCGATATTCAACTGCGAATTTAAGCACTAAGATATCGTAAGCAATTGAAATAAAACAACACGTACATTTATCGTTCAAATAATTATATAGAAATTCGCTTATGCACCATTGCTGATAAATAAGGAATCGGTAGTATGGATGGTGTCGGAAGGATGCTGACACGGAACAGGAAACGCCAAGGACTTGGTTATCTTCAGGATGAAGATTCGATTACTCAGGATGAATAATCGGCATGGATAGCGAAATGGACATTGAATGGACGCAATAGTAACTAGGATGGTTGCTACTAAGGAAAGACAATGGACACCTCTGGACGAGGAAAGGACTGAACATCAGGATGATGTAAAGGACACCGCTCAAGGAACAAGTGACGCGCGCTAACGAGGATTGTTGGCAGATCAGGATAAGATCAAGGACACCGCTAGGAAGGCGACGAAAGGAATACGCTGAAGGATAACAGCACACTATCATGGATTTGATGCATGGAGCACACTTAGTAGCCGGATTGCTGCGAGTAAGACTATAGACCCCGATGAGCGCAAGCTCTCGGGGTTTTTCTTTATCTGCCTCTTATCGATTGATGTTTTCACCCCTCCTCGAATCTAAGAAACGCTTCAACTTAATTATAATTCTGACATTTAAATCATTCACTTCTTAACCGCTTCCGAGTAACGTAAGCCTCACTAGGCTCAACTAGTTTCATAACCATAATTAAATTAAGGACAAATTCATGTCACACGTTACCTTCAAAGGCGCAGCTGTACCGCTATCTGGCACATTCCCACAAACTGGCGAGCAGGCACCAAGCTTTGCACTAACTGCAGGCGATCTTTCTGAACTGACTCTTGCTTCTCTTGCAGGCAAGAAAGTGGTTCTAAACATCTTCCCAAGCATCGACACTGCAACTTGTGCAACGAGCGTACGTACGTTCAACGCAAAAGCGGCAGAGCTTGAGAACACGGTTGTTGTTTGTATTTCTGCTGACCTTCCATTCGCTGCGGGTCGTTTCTGCGAACTTGAAGGCATTGAAGGCGTTCAGCACGCTTCAACTTTCCGTTCTCCTGCATTCGCATCAGACTACGGCGTAGCGATTGCTGAAGGCCCACTAGCTGGCCTAACAACACGTGCGGTTGTCGTTGTTGATGAAAAAGGTGTGGTAACACACAGCGAGTTGGTTGCAGAGATCACTGAAGAGCCAAACTACGAAGCGGCACTTGCAGCACTGTAAGCTCCCTTCTAGTCAGTCATGTATTGTGATCGCTTAAAGCGGTACGCAATAAAAAAGAGCAGCCATTGGCTGCTCTTTTTGTTTTCAATAATCAACGGTTATTAGATGTCGAAGTAACAGGTTAAAGCTGCTCTAAACGCGCGTAAGCCGTCACCAACCACTTGATGCCTTCACCATTAAACGCGACTTGCACTCGGCTTTGCGGGCCACTTCCTTCAAAGTTGATAATCGTACCTTCACCAAACTTAGGGTGCTTCACGCGAGAGCCTAAGCTAAAGCCTGTTTCATTAAAGTTATCTTTGACTGCAGTTTGGCTAAATCGGCCACTGCTCGCAGGGCGACTGACCTGCGCCTTCATACGAACTTCATCCAGACAGGTTTCCGGTAACTCACGAATAAAGCGTGATGGTTTGTGGTATTTGTCTTGTCCGTACAAACGGCGCATCTCAGCGTAAGTGATGTACAGTTTCTCCATCGCACGAGTCATGCCTACGTAACATAGGCGGCGCTCTTCTTCTAAACGCCCCGCTTCCTCAGCAGACATCTGGCTTGGGAACATGCCTTCTTCGACACCGACCATGAATACCATTGGGAACTCTAGACCTTTAGCACTGTGTAGAGTCATAAGCTGAACCGCATCATCAAACTCATCAGCCTGACCTTCACCCGCTTCCAAAGCCGCGTGCGTTAAGAATGCCGTCAGCATGCTCATCTCATCGGCTTCTTCTGGCTTCTCGAACTGACGAGTTGCCGTTACCAATTCTTCCAAGTTCTCAATACGCGCTTTCGATTTCTCGCCTTTCTCTTGCTCGTACATCGCAAATAGACCTGAAGATTTAATCACATGGTCAGTTTGCTCATGTAAGTTCAGCTCTAGCGTGTCGTCTTCAAGGGCATTAATTAACTCGATAAAGCGGCTTAAGGCACCCGCTGCACGACCTGGCAGTACTTGTTCTTCCAACAAAGCTATACTCGCTTGCCACATCGTCGCACCACGGTCACGCGCTGCAAATCGAATCGTCTCGAGAGTCTTGTCACCCAAGCCACGTGTTGGTGTATTAACCACACGTTCAAAAGCGGCATCATCGTTACGGTTACCCATTAAACGCAGGTAGCTCAACGCATCTTTGATCTCCTGACGTTCGAAGAATCGCATACCACCATAGATTCGGTATGGTAAGCCTGCTTGAATTAACGCTTCTTCCAGCACACGAGATTGGGCGTTATTACGATAAAGCATCGCCGTATCTTCGAGTGCACCACCTTTCTCTTGCCACTCTTTAATCTTACTTACCGTGAAGCGGGCTTCATCAAGCTCGTTGTAAGCTGAGTAGACGGAGATTGGCTCGCCATCGTTACCATCGGTCCACAGCTCTTTGCCCATACGCTCAGTGTTGTTTGAGATAAGTTCGTTCGATGCTTGCAAGATGGTTTTGGTTGAACGGTAGTTTTGCTCTAATCGAATCGTTGAAGCGCCCGGGAACTCGTCCAAGAACTTCTGAATATTCTCGATTTTTGCACCACGCCAACCATAGATAGATTGATCATCATCACCGACGATCATCACTCGACAATCAGGGCCCGCCATCATACGCAGCCAAGCATATTGGATGTTGTTGGTATCTTGGAATTCGTCGACCAGAATATGCTTAAAGCGAGCTTGGTAGTGCTCACGAATGTGTTTCTTGTCGCGCAGTAGCTCGTGCGACCTCAGCAAAATCTCCGCAAAATCGACCAATCCAGCGCGATCACACGCTTCTTGATAAGCCGAGTAAATCTTTAACCATGTTTGAGTGACTGGATCATGGTAGGCATCAATGTGACTCGGGCGTAGGCCTTCATCTTTCTTGCCGTTGATCCACCACGAAGCTTGCTTAGCAGGCCACTGCTTTTCATCGAGGTTTTGTGCTTTGATTAAGCGGCGCAATAGACGAATCTGATCATCGGAATCAATGATCTGGAAATCTTCTGGCAATTTTGCATCTAGGTAGTGAGCACGCAGAATGCGGTGACAAATACCATGGAAGGTGCCGTTCCACATGCCTGACGAGCTACCCATCATCAACTCTTCAATACGACCACGCATCTCTGCTGCCGCTTTATTAGTGAAGGTTACTGACATGATAGAAAACGGCGATGCTTGCTCGACGCTCTGCAGCCAAGCGATTCGATGCACCAACACTCGCGTTTTACCACTACCAGCACCAGCCAGAATAAGTAGGTTTTCTAAAGGTGCTGCGACCGCCTCACGTTGTTTGTCGTTTAGGCCATCGAGTAAAAGCGAAGGATCTATCATTGGATATGCTCACTACTGGGTATTTATACATAAAAGTTGATTATAACCTAAACACTAGGCTGCGTTTAGAATATTAAGAAGAAAAAACCATCAAAAAATAACATCACTTAATCAAACACTTAACAGGTAAATCATCACTGATTTTGATAATTCTTATAATACTGTGAAATTATTTTCGGGTTGTTCCTATCCTTTTTAGTAAGCAAGTTAACAACTCATTAACCTGCGATGTGTAAATACTATTAAGTCTAGAGGGAATGACTATGAAAAATTCTAATCTTGCTGTTACAGCTGCAATCACAAGTGTACTAGCGTTTGGCGGCGCCGTTCTTACATCAGCACCAGCGGAAGCAGCAGCGAAAGAAAAATGCTATGGCGTATCAAAAGCTGGCCAAAATGACTGTGCAACTAAAACAAGTTCATGTGCTGGTACAGCAAAAGAAGACAACCAATCCGATGCATTCGTGGTCGTTCCCAAAGGACTATGTGGCAAGTTAACTGGTGGTAGCACTCAACCATCATAATGCCTGAAGGCATAACTGAACCACTCAGTATGGTGAGCTGAATACCAGCTCACCTCCACTACCCATTAGGAGAATCGTTGTGACTCAAACTCTTCACCCCAACGCAGGGGTTGGCCTTAGAACACCGCACTTAGATTTCTTCAGCCAGAATTCTGATTTGGTAAGTTGGTTAGAGGTTCACAGCGAAAACTACTTCTTACCCCACTCTTCAGAGCGCCAACAACTCCGAGAGATTCGCAATCATCACCACATAAGCTGTCATGGTGTTGGATTGTCTCTTGGTTCTGTTGAACGAATCAATCAACATCACTTGCTGCAACTCAAAGCACTTATTGATGATATCGAACCCTTCTTGGTTTCTGATCATTTGAGTTGGAGCCAGACTGGCGGTCACTACTTCAATGACCTGCTACCTCTGCCTTATACCGAAGAAGCATTGGACGTCTTCTGTCGTAACGTCATCGATGTTCAAGACAATCTGCAGCGCCCAATGTTAATTGAGAACCCATCAAGCTACCTCGCTTTCAAGCATTCAACGATTCCAGAGTGGGAGTTTTTGGCTGAGGTACAAAAGCGCACCGAGTGTCGCCTACTGCTCGATTTCAATAATATTTTCGTCTCATCGTTTAATCATGGCTTTAGCTGTGAAGAGTATCTCAATGGCATACCAGCAAACCAAGTGGAAGAGATTCACTTGGCAGGTTTTACCAAAAAGAAGCTCAAGCAAGGTGAAATTTGGATAGACACACACAGCAAACCCGTCTGTGATGAAGTGTGGCAACTTTACACTCAGTGGATAGAGCAACATGGTTCTCGCCACACCTTGATTGAGTGGGATTTAGATATCCCAGAGCCACGCATTCTATTGGCAGAGGCTGCCAAAGCCAGTGAAAAGCTGTATCAACATGACAATCAAAGGAGTCGCGCCTCATGAGCTACTCCCTAGCGGATGTTCAATCCGAATTTGCTAATGCCCTGCGATATCAAAATGACGGCGAGCACTGCGACATCGTGAGCGATCATTTTAGCGATCAGCAACGCATCCAAATTTATCGCAATAACTTTGTGATTAGCTTGAGCGAAGTTCTCGCTGCAACTTACCCACTGACTGAGATGTTAGTTGGTGAGGAGTGCTTCCAACAAATGGCACGTCAACATGTTCTTAGTTACCCATCGACCTCTGGAGATGTCAGTGGTTATGGCGAGCACTTCGAACAAACCATACAGGCCTTTCCTGCGGTTATGGAGGCAGCGCCTTACCTTAGTGAAGTGGCACGGTATGAATGGCAAAAGGACAGTTTAGCGAGACACGCGTGTGCAACTCCACCGAATCAACAGCCTCTCTCCTGTTTAGCTTCAGTGCCACAAGAGCAGCAAGGCGCCTTGGTTTTTAACCTCAAGGATTCGGTAACGCTATTCGATTCTTGCTATGCCGTAATAGCGCTTGAACACGCTATCTACCAACAGCAACTGGAAGGTTTAGACATCAATCGCACAGAGTTTGGGATAGTAATCCGAGCTGAGAACTCACAGCTCGAAAGCCATAACCTAACCGAGGAGTGTCATCGACTGCTGATTGAGCTTCAATCTGGTAAAGCGCTCGGAGAAATAACGCCTTCACTACTGCAACATCTGAATGCTGTCATGGCGCTCAACGTCATCTCAGGTTTTTCAATCAATGATGAATTGGAGACATAATATGGATAACAACACAGTCACAAACATGATGGCTCAATACGACAATTTGATTGAGAAATCTCAGGCACTTTTCGTCCCAGTGCTACTTCTTTTCTGTCGCCTTTGGGTGGCGTGGGTATTCTTCAATTCTGGGCTAACCAAGATAGCGACCTGGGATAGCACCCTCTACTTGTTTGAATTGGAATATCAGGTGCCTCTATTGCCGTGGGAACTAGCGGCCTATATGGGGACAGCTGCTGAATTGATTCTACCGGTATTCTTAGCGCTTGGTTTGCTAACACGCCCGATGGCCGCCGCGCTTTTTGTTTTCAACATTATTGCCGTCGTCTCTTACCCGGTATTATGGGACCAAGGCTTCTACGATCACCAACTTTGGGGGTTGATGATTCTTATCGTCATCGTATGGGGTGCTGGACCGTTTTCATTAGATAGAGTTTTGAAGGCGCAATTTAGAGGCTAACTAAAAGATCGACCACCCCAAACGCAAAAAACCACTCAATTGAGTGGTTTCTTTTTTAACTGGCGTAAGCTTACTTTTCTAGAAAAGCCTGAAGCTCTTCAGCCGAGATGCCTTGCTCTGCTAGCTCTTTTGCTAATAGCTGAACCTGTTCACCTTTACGAGACTCTACCACGCGCTGAAATTGGTAGATGATATCTCGCAAAGTATCGATTGGAACTTGTTTTGCCGCACTGCGAATACGCTCTTCACTTTGGTTACCTAGCTCTTTAAGCAGTTTACCAAACATAACCTTTTCAGGTGCATCTTCCATTTGCTCTAAGACGCGCGCCATTTCGTAGGTTGTTAATGACATTACAGTATTTTTCCGTTGGAGACTTACGTTTCAATGAGTGACAAATATACCATGTTTTAACGTTTCGCAAACCGCCATTTGTATATTTTCCCACCCTTATTGCTTATGCCTTTGCAAACGTTGCATGCCACGACTTACCAGACTTGCTCGCCAACACGAATAGCGCAGGAACAATCAGGAACATTTGTAGCGCGATCATCTCTTGTGACGTTAAATCAAGACGCTGCATGGTGCCAACAAGTAAGCCCGAACCACTCATTTGGAATAAGCCTAATAGCGCTGCGGCTGTACCCGCACGGTCACCAAATGGTTCCAACGCTTTACCTGCAGCCGCACCTAGAATCCAAGCAAAGCCAACAGATGATAAGAAGATAGGAAGCATGAATGCGATTGGAGTCGCATGCTCTGCAAGCACCAACATAATCACGCCCGCCAAACCTAGCATTGAGATACCAACAACCAGTGCTTTATAGGTACCAAAGCGGTCCATAAATTTAGGAGCCGTAAACGCAGCCGCGATGTTAATCGCTGCATTAACACCAAACCAGAAGGTAAACTCTTTCATGGTTAAGCCAAGGTTCTCCATCAACACAACCGGTGCTGAGGTTACATAAGCGAGGATCACTGCCATCGCCATCAAACATAGAGTTGCGTGAAATAGGAATGAAGGTGTTTTTAATACTGACCAGTAGCGCTCTAGTTTGAACACCGCTACCTTTTCCGTCACCGGGTTCGATTCTTTCATTCGGAAGAATAAGATAGTACCGACAACGACAGCGAAGCCTGCCATAAAGCTAAAGTTCGAACGCCAGCCAAATTGATGAGTTAACCAAGCGCCAAGAATCGGTGCCAATGCAGGAATAAAGCAAATAGCGCCATTAAGGTAGCTGATCATTCGGCCACTCTTCTCTGGACCAAATAGATCGCGAACCGTTGCAAAGGCTGCCACAGAAGTCGCACAAGCTCCTAAGCCTTGTAGCAGCCGAGCTATTAGCATCATATCAATCGATTGAGCTGCCCACGCCAAGCAAGCACTCAATGCATAGATACTAACACCTCCCAATGCAACGGTTCGACGTCCTAGCTTATCCGCCAAAGGGCCGGCAAATAGTTGGCCGACACCCATAGCAAACAAAAACCAAGTGATCGTATCTTGTGCTAATGCATGTTCCACGTGAAACGCTGTCGAAATCTGTGGCAGAGCTGGCAGGTAGATATCAATAGCCAAAGGGCTAAAAAGAACCAGCATTGCCAATAAAGCAACCTGCAGTTTACTAGGGGTTGGAAGCGCGTTAGAAGGCACAAGATTCTCCGGATGAGTTAATTTAGGTGCATAATAACCAACTAAAGATATGAACAAAAATGGCATATAATCATTAGCATTATTCCAATAAGGAAACTCACATGAATATCGAGAAACTATCGCGCCTCGACCTCAATCTACTAGTTTGCTTGCAGGTGCTAATGGAAGAGCAGAGTGTTACACGCACTGCACATCGATTGTGCCTGAGCCAGTCAGCAGTGAGTAAATCATTGGCCAAACTTCGCGAACAATTTAATGACCCTCTTTTTACGCGAAGTGCACACGGCCTACGCCCGACGCCAAAAGCAGTGTTCCTTAAGCCACGGTTGGAAACACTGATCAATCAACTTGATGTGCTTACCCAACCGGAGACATTCATTCCCAACAACAGTGACCACAGTTTTCACATTGCAGCGGTTGAAAGTGTCTACCCGTTGATTCTTCCTCACTTCTTACCTGCGATTTTTCGCCAAGCGCCAAAAGTAAATATAAACACCCACGCTTGGACAGAACAAACCTTTAAGAAATTACAACTTGGTGAGTTAGATATCGGCCTCACAGGCAAAGACATCGACATCAACGACGCGCGTTTAACCATGCTGCCGCCAGATGATATCTGCGAACAAGAGATCTACCGCGACGCGCAGATGTGTGTATTGAGGCGCAACCACCCTGCTCTGAGTGGTCAATGGGATCTGGAAACCTATCTGGCACAGCGTCATGTTCAAGTAAGGTGTGATGGTAATGATCGTTGGTTACTCGACTACAAACTTGCCGACCTTGGTCATCAACGTGATATCGCTATTTCTGTTCCCGACTTCAACAGTGCCGCAAGCCTGTGTACCTACACCGACTTTGTATTTACCGCACCAAGCCACTTCACCCATCTGGTTGCGAAGCAGCTCGACTTAGTCGTTGTGCCTCTGCCAATGGAATTTCCACCAATGGCATACACTCTGTTTTGGCACCGTGATAGAGAAAACGACCCAGCCTTAACTTGGTTGCGAGATATCATCAAAGAAAAAACTCTGCACCTTAGATAAAAATGGCGTACAGCGTTTGCAGCAAACGAACAAAAGCGCTAGCTTATTGACCTAATAAGTCCCCTCACAGGTATATCGGCTGTGAGTGTTAACAAGGACCCTAACAATAAGGATAAACACAGATGCACAATATCACTGCGGAACGCGTTACTGCGGTTCGATCTTGGCTTGAAGCAAACCACTTAGATGCTGTTATCATTCCACATGAAGACGAGTACCTAGGTGAATACGTTCCAGCTCACAACGAGCGACTTCACTGGCTAACCGGTTTCACTGGCTCTGCAGGTGCGGCTGTTATCACTCGCGAAAACGCGGCTATTTTTGTTGATGGTCGCTATACCGTCCAGGTTCGTAAACAAGTACCTGGTGAGCTATTTGAGTATCGCCACCTTATTGAAGAACCGGCTTTAGATTGGATCATCGATTCACTAGCACAAGGCAGTAAAGTTGCGTTTGACCCACGCATGCACACAGCCGCTTGGTTGAAAGGCACACAAGCTAAACTGGCTGATAAAGTAGAACTTACCACATTAACAGTAAACCCGATTGATGAGCTTTGGTCTGATCGCCCTACACCTGTTGTATCTGATGTTCGCCTCATGGCAACAGATGCCGTTGGCCAATCAAGTGAAAGCAAACGTGCTGAAATTGCTGGTCTACTAAACGCGAAAGGTGCTGATGCCGCTATCCTTACCGAACTGGATTCAATCTGCTGGTTACTGAACATTCGTGGTTTAGACGTATCTCGCCTACCAGTCGTGTTATCTAATGCCATCATTCACGCCGATGAAAGTGTCGATTTCTTCTTAGACCCAGCTCGTATCCCTGCTGGCTTTGAAGCGCACGTTGGTAATGGTATTCGTGTTTCTCACCCATCTGAGCTTGAAGCCCGCCTTAAATCTTTAGAAGGTAAGAATGTGTCTGTTGATTCAGGCACAAGCAATGCTTGGTACACGCTTGTTCTCCAAAACGCCGGTGCTCATATCATTGAAGCAGCCGACCCATGCCTAATGCCAAAAGCCGCTAAGAACGAAACAGAAGTTGCCGGCATGAAAGCGTGTCACATCCGTGATGGCGTGGCGATGGCAAAATTCCTATCTTGGATTGATGCAGAAGTCGCGCAAGGTAATCTGCACAACGAAGCGGTACTAGCAGACAAAGTACAGTCATTCCGCGAGCAAGATCCAACACTAATGGACCTAAGTTTCGACACAATTTCAGCGGCAGGCGGAAACGCAGCCATGTGTCACTACAACCATGAGAACCAGCCTGAGCCGGGTCAGCTAGAGATGAATACTCTGTACCTAGTCGATTCAGGCGGTCAATACCTAGATGGCACAACAGACATCACACGTACTATCGCAATTGGCCAACCAAGCGAAGAAATGATTCAACAGTTCACTCTTGCACTTAAGGGCCACATCGGTATTGCACGCGCTCGCTTCCCACAAGGTACTCGTGGTTTCCAACTGGATATCCTAGCGCGCCAGCACTTATGGGCAGAAGGCTTCGACTATGACCACGGTACTGGTCACGGTGTTGGCCACTTCCTAAGTGTTCATGAAGGCCCGCAAAGCATCTCTAAAAAGCTAATCGATGTCCCTCTTGTTGAAGGTATGGTGTTATCAAATGAGCCAGGTTACTACCGTGCTGATGAGTTTGGCATCCGTATCGAAAACTTAGAGCTGGTTGTTGAGCTGCCAACTCAAGGTGACTTCTCAGTGCTAACGTTTGAATCGCTAACACGTTGCCCTATCGACAAGCGCAACATCAGCGTCGATCTACTGACACGTCCGGAACTTGCATGGCTAAACGATTACCACCAAAAGGTGTGGAACGATGTTAGCCCACTAGTTGAAGGTGATACGTTAGAGTGGCTACGCCAAGCAACAACGCCACTAGCTCACGCTTAATGCCAAAATAGATAGGCAACTTAGTCAAACCAGTTTAGCTAAGTTAGATAAGAAAACGGCTACCTAAAGGTAGCCGTTTTTATTTGTCGCTTTCACATCACTGATGTTTCACGTGGAACATTGGCCAAGATGTTATACCAAACTAGATAAGTAGGTGATCAAATAATTGCGCAGGAAAAATCGCTTAGAGCAAGGCATAGATTGCAGCTAGCTAGTTGGCCTACCTACAAAATCTATAACGATGCTATCAGCGATTTTAACTAGCAAGAATGTCCAGATACTTATTTAGATTGGTATAAGTTAGCCTGAGTAAGCGCTATGCCAATCTCGCCATACCGGGTCAAACCCACGTTGACGAATCATAGCCTCAACATCGGCTGCGCTTCTTTCATCACTTATCTCGAACTGCTCAAGCTCTTCCTCACCTGAAGCATAACCACCAGGTTGAGTTTTTGACGCGGCAGACATGCTAGTGATACCTAATGGCAACACGTTATCGCGGAACGTTGCTGACTCACGAGTCGAAAGAGACAACTCAACTTCAGGGTTTAATAATCGATAGGCACAGATAAGTTGTACCAACTGCTTATCACTCATAATCGATTTAGGCTGCAAACCACCCTCACACGGACGAAGACGTGGGAATGAAATCGAGTAACGTGTTTGCCAATAAGTACGCTCAAGATAATCTAAGTGAGCGGCCACGAAGAAACAGTCGGTACGCCAATCTTCCAAGCCAATCAAAGCGCCAATACCTATCTTATCAATACCCGCTTTTGCCAGGCGATCAGGCGTTTCGAGCCGGTATTCAAAATCCATTTTGTTACCACGCAAGTGGTGTTCAGCGTAGGTACTTGGGCTATAGGTTTCTTGGTAAACCATCACCGCATCTAATCCAAGAGTTTTGAGCTCTGCGTAGTCATCTTGATCAAGCGGCTGCACTTCCATCGCAAGATAGTTAAATTGTGCCTTAATATTTGGTAGCACTTCACGGAAGTACTTCATCCCGACCTTAGTTTCATGTTCACCAGTCACCAACAGTACACTATCAAACTTCATCTTTTTGATAGCGGCACTTTCAGCATCGATTTCATCCAAAGTAAGTGTGCGACGCTTAATACGGTTCTCCATTGAGAAGCCACAATACGTGCACGCATTCGCACATAGGTTTGAAAGGTACAATGGAATATACAACGACATTGTATTGCCGAATCGCTTGCGTGTGAGTGCCAACGATTGTTGCGCCATCTGCTCTAAGTAAGATTCTGCCGCTGGAGAGATCAAAGCCTTAAAGTCTTCTAAGTCGCGTTTGGGTTTACTCAGAGCACGTTCAACATCCGCTGCCGTTTTACTGAAGATCGACATACCAATGTCATCCCAGTTGAGTTGTTTAAATCGATCAACAAACGTCATGGCAATACTACTCGTCTAGGAATGAGGTTAACGGGCTGGAAGCAACCGCATGAGATACCTGACCAGCGAGACCTGCAAGGTAAGCCATACGCCCCGCTTCCACTGCCAACTTAAAGGCAATCGCCATTTCAACTGGCTGTTGAGAAGCAGCAATCGCAGTATTAACTAACACAGCGTCAGCACCCATCTCCATTGCACGCGCCGCATGTGATGGAGCACCAATGCCCGCATCTACAATCACAGGGACGTTCGCTTGGTCGATAATAATCTCTAAAAAGTCCGCCGAAGCGATACCTTTGTTCGACCCAATCGGCGCACCTAACGGCATAACCGCAGCACAACCCACCTCTTCCAATCGTTTACACAACACTGGGTCAGCATGACAGTATGGCAACACAACAAAGCCATCTTTAACCAGTTGCTCAGCCGCTTTTAATGTCTCAATTGGGTCTGGCATCAAGTACTTTGGATCTGGGTGAATTTCCAGTTTGAGCCAATTTGTGCCTAGAGCTTCGCGAGCCAAGTGCGCAGCAAAGATGGCATCCTTCGCGTTCTTCGCCCCAGAGGTATTCGGAAGTAGATTTACGCCGGCATCAATAATGGGCTGCAAAATATCGTCTTGCTCAGAACGAATATCGACTCTCTTCAGTGCCATGGTTGCCAGTTGAGAACCTGAAGCTTCGATAGCACTCGCCATCAAATGCTTGTTGGCGAACTTGCCTGTGCCAGTGAACAGTCGTGATTGGAATGTTTTATCTGCGATGGTTAACATGGTTAGCCCCCTGCAATAGCTTGAAAAAGAGAGATAGAATCGCCTTCATTGACGATGGTTTGTTGCCACTGGCTACGCGGGACAACCGCGTTATTGATAGCGAATACACACCCTAAGTCAGGTAGCGAAAGCGAATGAATAATATCTGCAAGAGAAGATGATTGCGCGACCTGCTCTGGTTGCTCGTTTATTGAAATAGTTATGTTGCTCATAGTGCTTCTTCTTCTAAATTATTGGTCACTGACGAATTGCACACCGGACATTCGATATCTTGCGTAACCATTAGGTTTTGCCAGTTCATAGTCTTACCGTCGAACAGCTTGAGCTGATGTGTCGCCACTTGAAACTCGCCACTGCTAATGTGCTGAATAGCAGCAAGAGCTTGGAGGTTTCCTATAGTCCCGACTACAGGCCCAATGATGCCACTATCACTACAACGCATTGTTTGTGGATGGTGGTCAAACGGGACAAGACAGTGGTAACAGCCCTGCTGGTTTTGGTAATCGAAGACAATAAACTGACCTTTCCAACCAATTGCGGAGCCTGATATCAATGGTGTGTTAGCTTCGAAACACGCTTGGTTAACTTGCTGGCGTGTGACGAAGTTGTCGGTACAGTCCAACACAACATCAGCTAGCATCACTTCAAGCTTTAACTGGCTTTCGGCCATTCGCTTGTTGATGGTCCTAACTTGGCTTCTACAATTTAGCTCACTCAGTTGTAGTTTCAATGCATCGACTTTAGCTGTACCAAGATCGCTTTCTTTGAACGCGACCTGTCGTTGTAGATTGGATGAGTCGACACAATCATCATCAACCAACACGATTTTTCCGATGCCAGACGCTGCTAGATAAAGAGCCGCAGCATTCCCCAAACCACCACAACCAATCACTAACACATGACCGTTTAGTAGATTTCGTTGTCCTTGTTCACCAATGTCAGGCAATGCGATTTGACGCTGATAGCGTACAAATTCAAAGTCACTCAGCATGGCTTAACTCCTGACGAACCTCTTCAGTAAAGGTTGAAGAGTTGCCATTCATAAGAACTTCGAAAAACTCAATAACCGCTTTTGGGTCTTCCGCCAACGTAATTGCACGCACTACCGCGAGGCTCGAGACACCACAATCCCATACCTGCTCTGCCGTCGATTGGTCAATCCCACCAATAGCCACGGTCGGATAACCGACAAGTTCTTCACTGTATGGAATGGTATCGATAAGCTGCTGGTAAAGAGCTAAACGCACTAGACCTTGCGGCTTTGATGGCATCTGTTTTGTGGTTGTTGGGAAGATATGTCCTAACGCGATGTAACTTGGGTTGATTTGAACGATCCGTAACAACTCATAGTATCCATGTGTCGATAGGCCGATCTTAATACCCGCTTGGCTCAGTTGGGAAAGATTCGATTCTTCAATATCCTCTTGTCCCAAGTGAACACCAAAAGCGCCATGTTTGAGTGCAAGTTGCCAATAGTCATTGATAAAAACCTGAGCGTTATGTTCTCGACCAAGTTCGATCGATCGTGCGACTTGTTGCTCTAAGTCAGCTTGCTGAGGGTTCTTAATTCGCAGTTGTACCGTATTAATTCCAAGCTTAAGGAGCCTTTCAATCCAATCAACATCATCGACAACTGGGTACAGCCCGAGGCTTTTCTTCGTCAAATCAGGGAATGAAAGTGACGTTCCTTGATGGGCCCAGCCAACACTAATGCCTAAACGCTTGTCTTCTAAAACCGGAGTTGGAAACTCTTGGTAGTGGCTTGGCCATGTTCCACGTGAAACATTAGACGCAGCGCGTGCGAGAACCAGTGCATCTTCTAATGGAAAATCTAGAGCCAATAGCATTAGTAACCACGCAAAGTGATGGCGGCTATCTATGGCTTGATGATCGGGGTTAATACTTTTTATAGCTCGATTAGCGTTTAAGTGTGACCAAATATCTAACACGGCAGCGTCATTGGTTACTCCAACGTATATCGTATTAGGGTATTGCGCTAAAGCATCGCGAACATCTGCCAGCGATAACGGCTCGTCATAACTCACAATATGGTCAAGCGAGCCTAGCTGCTCCGCTTCAACTGATACGACATCAGAAGCAAAGCCAATAGTAAGTGAGTGTTGAGAATCAACGATAGAGAAGTATTGAGTTGGGCTAACACCCAACTCAACTGCATCAGTTGCTAAGCCTTGTCGCTTAGCAACCAATAGACAGTGTTGAACCTCTCCCGTTAACTCAATATATTGAGATGGGATCAGAATTTTCACTGTCATTATTCCTCTAGTTGAGCTTCTTTCGCACCAACGGCTGGGTGGTAAAGCTCTGAGCCAGTATCACGGAACTCTTGTGATTTTTGACGCATCCCTTCCAGCGGATTGTCTAGCATCTTGATCTCGATAGCCTGATCAGCGGCTACTTGTTCTGTGTCTTTAGCATACTCTCTCACTTCCTGAGAAATCTTCATCGAACAGAATTTAGGTCCACACATAGAACAGAAATGTGCGACCTTACCTGATTCTTGTGGCAAGGTTTCATCATGGAAAGAACGGGCTGTATCAGGGTCTAGTGCTAAGTTAAATTGGTCTTCCCAACGGAATTCGAAGCGCGCTTTTGAAAGTGCATTATCACGGATTTGTGCTCCTGGATGCCCTTTTGCCAAGTCAGCAGCGTGCGCCGCCAGCTTGTAAGTAATCAAACCAGTCTTCACGTCCTCTTTGTTTGGTAAGCCTAAATGCTCTTTAGGAGTCACGTAACAAAGCATCGCACAACCATACCAACCGATCATCGCGGCACCAATACCAGAGGTGATATGGTCGTAGCCAGGGGCAATGTCTGTAGTCAGCGGGCCTAATGTATAGAAAGGCGCTTCATGACAATGCTCTAGTTGCTCATCCATATTCTCTTTGATCATGTGCATCGGAACGTGTCCAGGACCTTCAATTATCACCTGTACGTCATATTCCCACGCCACTTTCGTCAGTTCACCTAAGGTGCGAAGTTCAGCAAATTGAGCCTCGTCATTGGCATCAGCAATAGAGCCTGGACGCAGGCCATCACCTAATGAAAGTGCTACATCGTACTTCGCACAGATCTCACAAATCTCGCGGAAGTGGGTGTATAGAAAGCTTTCTTGGTGATGAGCAAGACACCATTTGGCAATGATAGAACCACCACGAGAGACAATGCCAGTCACACGTTTAGCCGTCATAGGTACGTAACGAAGAAGCAAACCTGCGTGGATAGTGAAGTAATCAACGCCCTGCTCTGCTTGCTCAATTAAGGTGTCACGCATCACTTCCCAGTTAAGGTCTTCAGCCACACCGTTCACTTTCTCAAGTGCTTGGTACATAGGAACCGTACCAATTGGCACTGGGCTATTACGTAGAATCCACTCTCGTGTTTCGTGAATATTTCGACCAGTCGACAAGTCCATCACAGTGTCGCCGCCCCAGCGGGTCGACCAAACTAACTTCTCAACTTCTTCTTCAATCGAAGAGCTTACAGAAGAGTTACCGATATTGGCGTTCACCTTCACTAAGAAGTTTCGGCCAATAATCATAGGTTCTGATTCTGGGTGGTTGATGTTTGAAGGGATAATTGCTCGACCTTCAGCAACCTCTTTACGCACGAACTCAGGGGTAATTTCTTTCGGTAGGTTTGCGCCAAAGTTATGACCAGGGTGTTGATGGTTCAGTTGCTCATCTGCGAACTCCTGACGCCCCATATTCTCGCGAATCGCAATGTATTCCATCTCAGGGGTAATAATCCCCTTACGAGCATAGTGCAACTGAGTCACACATTGCTCGCCAGTCGCACGACGAATTCTAGGCAGGTTTCCGTAACGAAGCTCGTCTAAGGTTTCGTCCTCTAGGCGCTCTTTGGTATAAACAGAGCTAACATCATCTAATAGCTCTGTATCACCACGCTCTTCGATCCACTGCTCTCTTAGCTTTGGAAGGCCGTTATAAAGGTCTATCTCGTGCGTTGGGTCGGTATAAACACCGGAGGTGTCATAGACGTGAATAGGAGCATTAGGTTCAAATACAGGCTCTTTTTTGGTACCACCAACAAGGCTATCAGCGAGTGATATCTCTCGAACTGGGACTTGAATGTCCTCTCGAGAACCTTGGATGTAAGCTTTCTTTGAATTTGGATAAGGTTGTACTGATAAAGAATCGATGAAATTCTTCGCTTCCAGTCTTGCTTGTTTACGACTCGACATAGCATTTTTCCTTGGCTTTTAGCCATTATTTATTGGGATAAAAATGCTTGACGGATTGATGCTACAAGAGGGATCACGGTAAGAAATACAGTTGTGATCTGGTGATAGATCTCTAGAGGGATTCTAGTTAGATATCTACTCTTGTTCCCTTCGCAGGTATTAGCCTGATCAGGTTCAACGGATCCCGAGTTAACGGTCTCAGCCATATGGCACTCCGACAAGTACGATCGAGTATATAAAAACGACTTGGATAAACCAAGCCGAGTTGTTAACAAATCGTAAGAAAGTTTTAAGACTTTATCAAAAGTTGGAAGCCGATCCATGCGGCTGAAATACTGAGTACTACATTAAGCAGCACATTAAGCCCCATCTTGAAAAATGCGCCTTGCTGCATAAGAAGCACGTTATCCATCGAAAAAGTGGAGAATGTAGTCAAGGCACCAAGGAAGCCCAAGCCAATAATCTGTCTCCATGGTTCAGTTGCAACCATCTCATTTTCGAACGCGGCGATCAGTAATCCCATAATCAAAGAGCCAATCACGTTAACAGTTAGCGTACCATAAGGAAAACCTCGTCCTAACATCACTACGCATAACTCGGAAATCAGATAACGTGAACAAGCACCAAAAGCACCACCAATAGCGATAAAACCAAGAATAGATAACTGACCCATGAATCCTCCCAAACAATAACCCCTATATTCTAGCTTTAACGCCGATAAAAGCGAGGGTGGAAACTAAGAATGTATGCGCAAATATTAAACGTTACAGGTGTCACTTAACTTCGATATAACCCATCAGTCCTGTTTTCATATGTTCAATCACATGACAGTGATACATCCAACGTCCGGGGTTATCTGCCACAAATGCCGCTTTAGCTCGACCGTTCTTTCCAAGTAACACGGTATCTGTATGAAAAGGTTCTTCAATCTTTTTGCCATCTAACTCAAGTACCGTGAACGTATGACCATGAATATGGATTGGATGATGGTATTGGGTAACATTCTTAAGATCGAATATATAGGTTTTACCTAACTCTAATGTAGCGAGTGGAGCTGGAATATTATCTTTACTCATTCCTTCCCAGGCTCTTTTATTTGTCAGCCAAAACTTAGGCATGGATTTCCCATCTTTAGAAACCGGCGACACTGCCCCGTCCCACTCAAACACAAAATCGATCTCTTCTGCATTAGCGAGGTCTAAGTTAGGTACTGGATTAAGAGGCAATATCGGAAGAGTTTGTCCTTCACTGAGCGTGGAATCTACGCCTTCAAATTCACACAAGGAAAAAGGAAAACGTCCCTTCATTTGCAGAACATTCACTCGCTTGCCAGCCTTTGGAGCAATCAGTCCTATGTCAACTCGCATACCTGGACCGATTTTATGTTCAGTCAACTTGTAAGGTGTCTTTACTGGGTTGCCATCTATAGCAATAACCCATGCCTCAGCACCTTCAACAGCGATAGGATAGGTGATTGTATTATCGACATTGGCGATACGAAGCCTAGTCGTTGCGTGTTGCTTTAACTGATAAGTAGGCTCATGTGCTCCATTAACACTACTCCACTCTCCTGGAGTGCCCATACGAGCGCTAAGACGCGGGACCATTAAATCTTTCCACTGACCTTGTTTATCGAGATGCCAATGTTTAAGCATCAAAGCATGCTCTTCATCGAACTGAACTGGATCGCTCTCTTCAACAACAATTAGGCCGACCAAGCCCATACCAAGCTGTTTAACGCTGTTCATGTGTGGGTGATACCAGAACGTACCCGCATCCGGTGGCGTAAACTCATAGACGAACGTTTCACCGGGCATAATTGGTGGCTGGCTCAAGAAAGGCACACCATCCATTTCGATAGGGATTCTTAATCCATGCCAATGAATTGTGGTTGGTTCTGATAGTTTATTGGTGAAGCGAATCGTAACTTTTTCGCCCTGTCGACAACGAATTGTTGGCGCAGGGATCTGACCATTGAACCCCAAAACGTTAGTAGTAAACCCAGGTACAATTTCAGCAGTCGAAGGCTCAGCAGTTAAGTCATAAACATACCCTCCCTTCTCATCAACCGATCGCTTCATAGAACAAGCAGGGAGAACTGTGAGTGCAGATATAGCGAGAGATGATTGAATAAATTTACGACGAGAGATATCCATATTTGCAACCTTTTAGTAGTAACGACCAAAATGTAACAAAATATTGAGAATAATTCTCATAAAGAAATGAAGTTTGTGCTTTGGCTATTAATAAAAGAGGCTGAGATAAGTAAGCACTTACATTACATCATCAGAATTAGCGGAACGAGGGAATAACTGACTGGAATTTAGACCGGTAAAAAGCAAAAAGGCTCTAGCATTTCTGCTAGAGCCTTAAATATGGCAGGGGTGGACTGGGCCGGCACTCCGGAGATTAGACCGGGCTGGAGATCCAGCTCCCAACATTGCTTCGTAGAAGCAACAGATGTAAAAAAGCCTCAGCATTTCTGCTGAGGCTTCGTATATGGCAGGGGTGGAGAGATTCGAACTCCCAACACGCGGATTTGGAATCCGCTGCTCTGCCAATTGGAGCTACACCCCTAAAACTTTTTGTACTTTAGATTCGAAA
>NZ_VTXJ01000037.1:0-22703 GCF_013114525.1 Vibrio sp. T3Y01
GCTGTCGGAGCGAAGAAAGCTATCAATACCTTAGAACAAGGCCGAAATAAACTATACGACCCCTGTGTAGTAGACGCTTTCCTTACTTGCTACAAACAAGATGAGACTTTAGGTGGGTTGTATACACCTGTGAATTTACAATAAAAATGTGGCACAAATGTAGTAGTAATCTTTAACCAAGCTCCAAGTTAGCTTGTTTCTAATTGTATGGTTTGCCATAAAAAAGGTAATTCGAACATACTCAATTTAAGTAATTGCCCTAAATTATTTTTGTCCAAGAACTTCTCAGGTTGAATTTTTACCCGTGGCACTTTCGAGCTAGAAAGTGCCCCATTCCTTCTTAGACGATTATTTGATACGGCATGCACCTCCCATATCAGCATTACAAAAAATCATCCCAAATCGTCATATTATGTTAATAAGTTGCTCAAATAAGTGATGAATGGAAAGTGTCGTGATTTGTATGCTTAGTAAGCATAGGAAAGAACACATGTTAGCCTCGTTGTGTAATTGAGTGTAATAGAGTTAGCTTTTTCTTTTGGTCATAGTTGTCATATCTATTTTGTGTATTTCAAAAGGTGTCTGATGGATAACTATAACTGGGATGTGGTGTATGCCTGCTCAGGTACTTACATAAATGCGCAGCTGGCGGCTAACCGTGATGACTATATTCAAAGTTTTGATTACGAAGATAGCTCGATCAAGATCTCGGGGACATTTGGCGCGTGGGAAATAGTACCCGGTGGTTCAGAGGGGCTGCTTCAGTTTAATTGTCCCATCGACACGGGATTGGTCGTTCTGAAAGAAAATAATAAAACTGTCACATTAGACGGAACGGTGCCATTGGTACAGATGCAATTGAAAGTAATTAAGGCCTCCGACAAATCAGCAAGCCATAATCTAGTTTTTAACTATAAGACTGTTGGTAAACAAAAGGGAGACACGACGCCGGGTGCGGTTACCGTCATTGATCCTGATATAACAGGTAAGTTGAAACAAGAAGAATATGGTGGCTTGGCGGCTGAGCTTCTGGTTAACGGTCTTGGTCAGTGCTTTATCCAAAATACCGACAAACTTTCATTCATCTTCGCACAGGTACTCCCTACCCCAACCGGAAAAAATAGCGATTGGCTGGCTCCAAAAGCATTCTCCTATGCCTATCAGCAACCTGATAGCGATGCTCTCGGCGGGCTGGCAATTCTAGGGCTATTGGACAGTACAGATATGTCCTCTTTACCTCGCAATTTTGATATCGCACTTTTAGACAAAGAAGACTTCGGTTTCCTGTTGTCTGCCCATCAATTCATGAAAAACGTCATTTTGCCAGATTTGCCAAACTCTCTCGGCGGTAATTGCTCTGTAAATGATTTCAAATTTGATGGCGATACTTCCTTAACACTAGCTAATAATTTCAACCTCGACAGCGTAAAAGTCGGTGCGATCCATTATACGCCAAAAGTACAGGACCTTACCTTCGCTATCGAAGATACGAGTATGCGTTGTTATATCGATACCAAGACGGATATTACAGGTTTGACACATGCATATGTCACCAATTCCGTTACATCTAACAATCCTTCTTCATTTGATATAAAAACGCGTTTGTTGAGTTTCGAGAAGGATCCGAACATGGAAACGGCTTCTCATAAGCACATTCCATGGTGGGAAGAGGCTGTAGGAGCTCTCACTCTTGGGCTGATGAACGCGATTATCGAGGGGATTGGTGAGGCTATTGAAAATGCTGTTGAAGATCTGAATGAAAGTAAAACCGCTACGAATTTTGGTCAAGTCGCACCGGGGCTTGTGTCCTGGTCGGGGCAGAAAAACATCACGGTAAATGCAGGTGGCCTTGAAGACAATGTCTTCATGCAAGGCGTCGTTAACAACAAGGAGTAAGTTATGAAACACGATAAAGAAATGCTTAAACAGGCAAAACGTGCATATGCACAGGTACAACCGGTATCAACATTCGGTTGGGATACGGCTTATGTGGCATCCTACGATGTAGTTAATCATGCCATTGACGCACAAAAGAAGTTTCCTCAATCAATGGATTATTTAGATCAAGAGTCTAGCCTTACACTCGCTGGCAGTTGGGAGAATTGGCAGCTGAGTACCGGCGGGGCGGGACAGAATGTTCAAATGAGTTGTTCCTTCGACAAAGGTAACGTCACAATGGGCACCAGCAAGTATGATATTTCTGGTACCAAACTGATCATTCAGGTTAATTTGGAGAAAGTCGCGAGTAAAGACCCACTCAGCGATCCAGAAGCAAAACCTGGAACAGGTGAAACAAAAAATGTTGTTGTAAAGCAAACTCCAACCGGCGAAGATCCTGCAGTATCTGTTATTACCTGTACAACAACTGCTGAGCTGCCGGGTCTTATTAAAGAAGTTCTGCCACAAGTTTTCGCTAATTACTTTAATGATAATGTGAATTTGTTCGGTAGTGTTTTTGGTGTGATGAATATTAACTCTGCTGCAGACAAAGACGGTTTCCAGTGGATTAAACCTTCTGCGTTTGATTATGCTGTAGCCTCTACAGAAGATGGCAGTTCATCTAATAGCGCCTTTGGTCTCATTGCAATGGTAGATGGCGCATCAATTTCTGGAAAAATGCAGCAAGCCGTTGATGCACGTGCTCTTCAGGGGCTATCGGAAGGAGCTAACTCGGCCTTTGTGATTAGTACAGAGCGTATGGTGCAAAATATGCTTTTGCCGGGCGCTGTTGCCACACTGCAAGGAACTACCGCTGATGATTTTAATATCAGCAAAGATGGCCTATCCGTTACCAATAATAAAGATGTGTCTTGGGGGAACTTTAAACTACAAGACGGTTCTACGATTAGCCCAACAATTCCAAAAGGAAACTTTATCTTAAAAGTTGAAAACAGCTACATCGAGTTTTCAGTAACAGGAGCACACTGGGAACCACAAAGCGGTGTGACAGCCTATATGAATAGTACTCAGAAATTCACTTATAAGACTGTTCAACGAGACGATGGTAAATATGTCTTTATCCCTGATATTTCCGGTCTAGGTAGCCCTCAAGTTTCTTCATCTATAAATGTATCAGAATGGAAAGAGATTGAATCTATACTGAAAGCTGTTACTTTTGTAGCTGCTGGAATGTGTTGTGGTGCTATTGCTGGAGAATTGATAGAAGGTGTAGCGGAAGCTGCAGATGTGGCAGAAGATGAAGCTAGCTTAACAGCTGACTGTACATGGGATGGCGAAGCACTGCAAAATCTGTTTGAAGAAAACCCAGATGATGTTAACGCAATGCTTGAGCAAGGGGCAGACGATGCCGATGCTGGTGCACTAGATCCTGAAGATGCAGATCAAATTCAAGAAGGCGGAATGTGGTCAAGTTCTACCTTTAGAACCTTCAGGATCATGTGTAATGCTATGGCTGGTTTCGAAGCCCTCGAACCATATATTTGTAAGGCTCTTTACAAGTCTGAACTGTCGAAAATCCCTGCGTTTGATACCTTCGCCAGCAATTGCCTTGGTGCGATAGCTTGGCCAGAAACAAAGGATTATGTGCTGAAGTCTGCTGAATTGCGCTCAAGCCTTGTCTTGAATATAGCACTGGATCCTGCTTCCAATTAATACCAAAGTCATTTTATACGGCTAGCTATCTTTATGGGGGGAGCTGTTCTCATTTGGGTGAGTTTACTTTAAACGCCCCGTGATCCTATGGGGCGTTCTAGTATGTGAATTTCAATAGCAAAAGTGATTCAATATCTGGCTTAGGTTTGGTTTTCTCTTACATTCACTTAACTAGATAGTCATACACGATAAGGTCTTTCGCCTTCTTGGTTTCGGTGATGCTGCAGCATTGTGTTAGTATCTTGGTTGTATCTGGAGAACAGCCAGTATTTTGACCGATAACCAGTGGTTTGATTACACGTTCCGCTCGATTATTATCGATAAATAAATACCCATCTTCTACATAACGTATTAGCTTTAGCTATTAACCCAATGTCTATTTAATCGACTTTCCTCGCTGGCTCTACAAGATGGATAATTTGATTATTTGGTCATTGGAACAATTCTCGGTTTCTCAGGCAGTTATAGAGGCTTTGAGGGAAAAATTCGGTAAAATGCTCCAAGTCGACTTGTTGATGAGAGGTAATGATGGCAGCACTAGAACTTATCATAGTAACGTTAGTAGCTTGAAACCTTATCTGAAACCGAATTATACTGTAGAAGAAGTAAACAAAATTGTGGGCATTTAAAGGTTGATAGGAGGCTTTATGTTTAATTTTAGCAGTAAGAAGGTTGCTTCATCACCATTGTCAAATTTTGTGAAGCGTACATCTTCAAGTGAAAAGAAAAAAGTTTATAAAAGAGTGATCGTCGCTGCTTCAGAGTCTCAAAACTCAACAATTGAGAAAGCCAAAGCAGTTGCATAATCGAATATGCTCTTGCTCATCAATTCTTTAAGCCGATTCAAACTAATACAGTTGAATCGGCTTTTTTACACCTATAACTTTAGCGTATGAACAAACAAAGGCATAACAATCGCTTAAGGTTTCAAGATACTTTTTGCTAATCTGATAGAAACGTTTTAGGTCAGTGGTTGTAAACGTCTTTGTCCAAAAACTTCTTAGTCTGAATTTCTATCCGTGGCACTTTCTAGCTCAAAAGTCCCTATTTCCAGTTAGTGCTTTACTCATGCGCATTCTGTTAATGTACATTAACCCGACTAAACATTATCAAGCTTTTAGCCCTGTTAGCAAAGAATCCCTGTGATATATCACGAGGATAAATTCGACGTACTTAACGTAGCCTTAGCCTAATTGTAAGCTTGCGCCTCCGTTCCATACGTTGATTTATACGGAGCGGTTCTATACGTTTTGTGTTTAATCATTGGAATATTAGTGATAAGTCACCACTACCAAGCAATTCAAGCACGTTCGCAACGCCATCGCTTTGAGTCAGCTTTAACGTTTATATACAAAAAAACAATCACTATACCACGCACTGTTGTCATTGAATATGCAACATAGTAATCTATTGTTTTAACGGAGGATTATTATGTTCAAAGGTAAAGTAAAATTTGTTTGTGCATTGATGCTATTAGCTATGTCAGGACCAACTATGGCCTGCAGTATTGTTTACAATACTTCTAGCCCAATAATTAAACAGACAATGAAGTCTGGATTTGAATGGCACAGTGGTTGGGTACTAGATAATTATCAAGCTATTTGCGAGCGCTTGAAGCGTAATAATGCAATGATAAATATCTCTGGAATTCAGTGGCATAGAAATGGTGATGCTATCACACAGTTTTATATTGGAGTTTCTGATGAGAAAACTGGTCTTGTTGAAAGCAGTTTTGGAAAACAGAGAATTATTTATAATACAAACCTAACAAGTCAAAAAAAGCTTGACGTTGACATATTTGATGACATTCAAAAAATGATCGATGAATGGTTTGTCAGCGGCGACTTTGATAATTCTGTGAAATCATTCCACAAGAGTAAAATAGCGATGCGTAATCAATAATTTATCGATAATTATTAGCTTTTTTTCAAAAGTGGCATTTTTGATTAAGCAAAGTGATGATTGTAAGTAATTGATTTTAAAACACTTCTACAATTAGTGCGTACCTAAATCAAATCTTTTAACTAGTGCGATTTTGCTCATCGCGCTAGCTATCTAACACTCATTTTTTTCATACTTTTATTTATTAATAAATTACTAATTTAGTAAATTCACTGACTCATAAATGTCCAGAAATGTGGTTGAGGTACCCTGTAATTTCTGTGTAGTCTCCTACTCTATTTCAATCAGCGGCCATAAGCCGCTTTTTTAAATCCAACCTCGCTCAGAAAATGAAACGACACTCTCGAACGAAAACACGAAGTGGTCCAGTACTCGGATATCAACCAATGCTAACGCGTCCGTTAATATGCGGGTAATGCGGCGGTCTGCTGACTTGGGGAGGTTATGATAGAGAATAACCGCACTCGCGTTCGGAACCAGCGACGCTTTGACAACCGCGTGCGGGTAGACCGAGGCGGTATTAACGGTGCCGTAGAACATCTCTTGGGTGCGCAACACTCGATGTTGGTTATCGAGGAAAATACCCCCAAACACTTCCGATTCACAGGCGGCTAAGGACGTTTAGCAGAACGACTTCACCAATTCAGGCGAGGTTAATGGCGTTTGTTCTGAGATAAACAGTTTGGATTTGAGAATGCTTGCAGCCTGGTCAAGGATGCCCTTTTCTTCTGATGTGAATAAAGAAACATTTGAGTATTGAACAAAGTGCTGACATGGTATTTCATTCGGTCTTGGTGAGCGTCTGACTGTCCGTACCCAGTTGCAGGTTCTGCAGCGCAAGGGCGCGCAGCGGCGAAGCCTCCCTTGAAAAACAGGTTGTGGGGAGAGACGTTTAACAGCCTGCGAGCCCGAAAGATAAAGCCGAAGGTAGCGGTAAGAGTCATGATTAATGACACTTTTAAAGTGTTTTTCTTTACAATAAGGTGCGGCTCAGAACAGTAATTCGACGCTTCAAATGTCATGTTTAGCAGTGTTAGAAGTAAAGTCCGAGGTCGGCTCTATGGCATATCCTAGAATACACAGAGCCTTTTAAAATAACATGTATTACATAGGTAATACACATTCAATTCATTTTATTGATCAACTCAATGATATCTCCATCATCGATCTTGTCTTGGTATAAAGCCAAGGCTCGGTACAGTTTCGCTGCAGACACATTTCTCTCTGTTTGCTCTTGCAGACTAGCTACCCAATCAGTGATCCGTTCTTTATCCGTCAATGACATTCTAAGAGTCAGAGGAGGCACTTTATAAGATGTCGTTACTTTCTTTTTAACAGTCGTTATTCCAGTTGACTTACTTGAACCTTCGTTCTTGTCATTAGAGAGAGCTGTTATAGCTCCTCGTTTTTTTAACTTGCTCATATGTATTACCTATGTATTACATTAAATTCAAAAGAAACACAGCGAGTTTACGGTAATCGTTATTCACAAGTGAGCCTGATTTATAAAAGCGCACCGGAGAGGAAACGGCATTAGCTTGTCCGACATGCTCAGAGCGGCGAATAGATACTGGTAACAATTTATCTTGTACTACCTCCAATTCCTCATCAATGAACTCATTAATGATAGTGTTTCTTGAGTCGACCTCATTCCTCAGTATCAGATAATTACCTTCGTCTTCTTTAATTTCAGATACAGCTTCGAGTAAAGAACTAATGCCGTCTAATGAGAAGGCACCAGAATCAACAGGAATCAATATGAGGTCTGAAGCCTGGATTGCGTTAAGGGTCGTTAAAGATAAGTTGGGTGGCGTATCAAGAAGAATGAAATCGTAAGTACAACCTAACCTCACCAATTGCTTCTCTAAAATTCGTTCACGATTAATCTTTGTAAGTGATGTTTCGATGACACGTGACAGCTGAACATCAGCGGGAACAACATAGAGATTTTCAATAGAGTTTCCATTAAGTTGTGCTGGTTGAATTAAATCGACAATGGACACAACTTTAGGCTTATCAAATAAAGCAGCAACCGTCTCTTCAAACTTAAAATCCCGTTGCCCTGTCAACGTTTTAGAGCAGTTACCTTGAGGATCGAGGTCAATCACTAACACTTTTCGTTTTCGTGCAAGCTCAGCCCCTAAATTAACAAGAGTCGTGTTTTTTCCAACACCACCTTTTTGGTTCGCAGCGCTGATGATCTTAGTTTTCATAATAAACACCTCATGTATTACATGTGTAGTACACAATAAAAAACAAAAAGCGCACCGTCAATGTATTACATATGTAATACACATATACATAAAGACCTAAAATTACCTCTCAGGTATACAAATCGCTCGTATCGAGACAGCAAAAATCCTAATGGAAGTGACATCAACCAATACCTATTGGTTAAAATAATCCCAATACTAGAATCAAAGTCGAGTGCTTAAGTTGAAAATGTTTTGACTATGACAAGTACACGGTTTTGGCATGAATCTGATTCATCAAATGCTGACGTGCCATCAATTGATCATTTTGTTTATAGATAAGGCGGTATTGCAAAGAATGGGAAACGAGGGCTCTAGTAAATATATGCCTCCAATATAGAGATAATTAACGTTCGCTCTCTGGTGCTGAGATCGCCTGCGAGTAAGCTACAAGTGACGTAACACATTTTTGATAGACACTCCTCAAAAGAAAACAACCCAATGAGAAGCCTATTTAGTCTTCTACTCTTAACACGACATGGCCCTGCTCTAACAACTCGACAATCGCTTGTTGGTAAGCTTCTTCGACGATGGTTTGTTTCCAAACACGCTCGTAATCAGATAAAACTTGCTGTCTAGAAATGGTTGACACTCCGAAACTTAATATACCCTCGGTACGATGTCGTCGAATGGTGACTAGCTTAGCCTCCGTCCACAACGGTACTGGTTTGGAGCTACGCCTATATTGAAGTGCTTTTTTATTTTTCGCCATGCTCGTGCCTTAACGGATGTAGACCATCAGCTTATCAAAGGTAGCGCATACACTTTACTGTGTACTCAACAAAAATCGACGTAAATCTCGTTCCACAAGCACGATGTACACCTTACCCATATGCATTTATAAAAAGTTCAACGATGAGCAATTTTGCTGCACCTTTCATCAATTCAGTTCGGTGCTAAGCAGTTCTAGCTAGGATCAAGTGTACCTTTTGCTCCAGTGAATAGTTGTAGAGCTCAACAAACACACGCCAATGAAGCTCTATCGCATGTCAAGAAGCGTAATCAAACACCACCATCACCTTACAGAAAAATTTAATACCTAGAAGGATAAGTACCATTCACTGCAATACAATGGGTAAGCCCGACAAAAGGCTGCCTGTGTTCAAACTCCTTCCCCGCCCCAGTAGACTCCACCTCACCATCCACGAAAATATTGTTACCAAACTGCACCTCAGACTTCCCCGTTCCGACTAAATGCGCTCCCGAGGTCCCAGTGCTTCCATAAATCTTCACTTCGTGATTGTCCCCAAAATTATCTTTACCAACCGTGTTTAAAAATGTTGCGCCACTCTCAGGTACCTTATGGCTAGTTCCTGAACTGGTAGAAAGTGGGACTTCCACAGCAACGTCAATATTGACATTGCTCGCATTAACTCGAACGCCTGCCCCGACGACATGCTTATGAGGTGGCAGACTGTTCTGTGTAAGTTTAATAAAATCCTCACCCCCCCGTTGAGCTAGTGCTATAGCCCTCAAACCAGGCCCAAACCCTTGACCTACTGCGGTGCGGCCACGCATATCTGGCAGCTGGAAGTTGGTTCTAGCATCACCACCAAAGTTTGTACCCAATAAGGAATACAGCGCTTGCCATTCACTGATTGGCAAATATTGACCTTCCGCTTTCATATAATACGGCGCAGGGCAAAATTCTGCTGCTGTTACACACACAGAACCCATCAAAGGGTCCGTACTGCAGCTAGCCGCAGCGCTGCCTGATGAAAATACACCAATTATTACAGCTATCGGTGTCAGCTTAGATATCCATTGGTTTATGCGCATTTGAAGCTCCTTAATGTTAAACCGTTACACAAAACCTCCTTCCCTTCCATGAACCGAAGAGCTCTGTCCCCCCCCCCCTTTTCAGCCATGTTGACGAAATAGATTTTGTTTCCGACGAATCTAGTACCTAACAATGCTCCGCTCAATTACACGGTATTACACCTTGCTCTACCGATGGTGTAATACCGTGTAATTGAATGAAACAGCTTCTCCTGTACATTTTGAATGACCTTTAAAAGTATGAATGGAATCAAAATGAGTGGCGGTCTTGATATAGCGGCTTTGGGTGATGATGCTGCAGTAAGTGGTGGCGGGGCTACGAGCAGTAGTGTTGAAGTGAACGTTAACAAAGAGGATTTAGAACATTTCTTCGACCATATATCCGCGGTATCGACTAGGCCGACCTTAGTTCAAGTCGGTTTAGATAGCCAAGGCTGAATTAAACGTGGCTTGACACTAATGGGGCGCTCTTTCGCAATAACGCTGCTAAGGCAAACCATTTATCAATACCCAATCAAAGAATCACTGAATTCTTCAAACAAGGAACTGTCATGAACGATATCAATACACAATTCGAGCTATCCGACACACCTCACGAACAGTTATTAGAAGCACAGCGCCTCATGGCAATATACAAAAATAATGCTGCGCGTTATTACTATGAATTGTCCGAACTTGGTGTTGATAAAACACAGATTTTGGTTTCACATCGCTCCCGCCCCTCCCAAAGTCCAGGCCTTAGCCAGTATCAAGCTCAAACACTTGTTTTTAATACACGCTTTATTGCTTACCCGTCCGTAATTGTTATGTGTCGAAGTGAGTCAGACGTCGTCAACGCTTATCAGTTGGCCGTTAAATTTAACTTACCCGTAAAAGTACGATCTGGGGGGCATGATCACGAAGGTGAATGCACTGGAAATGATGTTGTTCTGCTCGATCTAAGTGGATTAAAAACACTGGATGTGAAGCAAGACTCTCAAGGCTACGTAGCCGATATTGGTGCTGGCTATCGCTTCTACCAACTTATACCTATTTTGGCCGACACCGAAAATGATACGCGCCCTGCATTGACCATACCTCATGGAACTTGCGCAACGGTTGGCTTAGCAGGTTACATTCAAGGTGGGGGATGGGGCCCTTGGACTCGCTTACATGGCATGTGTTGTGAATCTTTGATTGCAGCAAGAGTCTTATTGGAGAATGGTGAGGTCATCATTGTTAACGATGAGCAAAATTCAGATCTACTGTGGGCACTTCGTGGTGGTGGTGCGTTGAGCTACGGCATTGTATTGGAATTCACTGTTCGTACCTTCGAGATCCCTAATGAAATTCATCGCTTTGAACTGCACTGGAACACAAAAGAAGCCGATACCGGGCATAACTCCACTTACCGCGTTTTAGAGCAATGGGAAAATGCAATTAATGATGAGAACAACATAGCGTTCGTTGGAACGAACCTTAAAATCAATGCTATCCCCTCAACATCTACTACTGAAAAAAAATGTTTTAAAGAGCTTCAGCACCCGTGCATCATGTATGGTTACTGGGAGGGTAGCGAAGAGAAACTTAAAGACTTTGTACAGCAATACTTCTCTGCAGGAATGCTTAAAATAACGGGCACTGACAGCAAGCATCACTATGATTCTGCATTAATGGGTCATTGGGCAAGAAACTCATTGTATGATGTAAGGCGTCTCTCTTCGGCTTCAGATAAAAGTAAGCCGTTTGCTCCCGATTTTGATTCCCCAGCCCCACACAAAATCACCTCGAAGGTCGTCTCAAACCAAGGGCTGAGCGACGTTGGCAAAGAGCAGTTGATCCGATCTTTAACTTCAACTCTCATTAGTAAAGAGAGTGAGTCATTAGGGCTGTTCAGCTACGTTACTCTGGGCGCTATTTCTGGGCCATTCTACGCTAACGACACGAACGAAAAAGCCAGTAAACGGGTCGCTTTTCCCTATACAACGTCTCAATACACTATCCAATATCAAACCTGGTGGAACGAAAAGGTTTATGAGGTCGAAAAAGGCCAAAATAACCCTGTCTATAATTATGTGAATCGAGCTTTGGATTGGATGGAAGTATGTCGAGATACTGACGTATGTGGGACTAAAGGGGCATTTATCAGCTTTAAAGACAGCTCAATACCAACGCGAGAATATTTCCAACAGCATTACCAATGTCTAATAAAAACGAAAGAAAAGTACAGCGGTCCATCTCAAAAACTCCCGCTCAGTTCACCGCCAGAAATAGGTTATAACCACTTTAGATCAAGAAAAACAATCTATTAACGTTCTAAACCTCTTCGGACTTCAAAAAGGCTACCCAGAATATATTTGATACGGTCGACAAATACGTTCAATAAATCTGGGAGGCTTATTTACTCACCTAACAATTTACAAGTAAGTAAAATCCCTCATAGAAAACTAGAAAAAACACAATCTAAGTCGCGAAAACACAAACCTAACCTTATGAATTACGTTGAATCATTGAAAGTTAATAACAATCGCTATCACTACCACTCCTTAAGTACTAGACTTATGGTCCTCGAGATGGATCTCAAGAGTAGGTAAATGGCCTTAAAAGAAAATACGACGGACACAGTTGAAGCACAGTTTCACTCCAAACATTACACATTGCTTGAACAGATAGGTGAAGGTGGGTTCGGAAAAGTCTATAAAGCGGTGCAACTCAACACTCGAAAAATTGTCGCGATAAAGTTTCTTACACTAACAGAAACTGAATGCCCTCAGAAAAGACAAAAAAAAATCGCTCGCTTCAAACGAGAGTGTGATTTGGTTCGTCGTTTAAACCACCCTAACATCGTATCACTGCTGGACAAGGGTCAGCAGGGTGATTATATCTTGTACGCCGTCTACGAATTTGTCGATGGCGTAACACTGAAGGATTATTTGGCTTCCCGTGGTCAAATAACACCATCAAAGTCCGCAGAGATCATGGCTTCAGTTCTGGATGCTCTCGCTCATGCTCATGAACTCGGTATCATTCATCGAGATATAAAGCCAGCTAACATAATGCTCTTCAATGTAGGGGCGAAACAACACATTAAAATCCTTGATTTTGGGATCAGTACACTTAAAAGTGATGGAAAAACATCGGATTTCCAAACATTAACATTAAATGATGAAACCTTAGGAACCCCTAAATACAGTGCCCCTGAGCAGTTAAGAGGTGAGCCATCTCTACCTCAAACTGATATTTACTCCTGGGGACTTGTATTTTTAGAGTGTCTCACCGGTGTTCCTGCAATAAAAGGTAACAGCGCTGCATCCATTTTTTATCATCAGCTCAGCGCTGCAAACATCCCGTTAGGTCTCCTCGCAGGGCATCATTCGGCGCATTTTTTTCGTCGTGTACTTCATAAAAAAGCACAAGATCGCCCTGGTAACACCGTTGAATTATATCGTGAATTTCGTCGATTTAATTTTTCCGACATAGCACCAAAGGCTCCTCACTCGGTCTCGAAAGAGGCGCCTGAATTGGTCCAAGAATCAATGACACAAACAGGGGAATTATCATCCTCTTACTACTCAAAATTCACGGAGAGAAAGCAAATCACAGCTCTGTGCTTGATTCTTTCTGAAGATAGGACAGGTGCTAGTGAGTCGACACTCGACAAGCAAGATATAGCAGAAATGCTTTTATCAGATCATCACAGTCAATGTGTCGATATCGCCCTGCGTTTTGGGGCAACTCATGTAGCTACCGTTGGTGACACTACGCTATTTTATTTCGGCTACCCTGTGGTCAGTGACAACGATAGCCGACTCAGCGCCAGAGCAGCGCTCGATATTTGGAGCAACCTCCACGCTAAACAAACATCACTTTTAGAACAGCATAATCTCAAATTCGAACTTAGAATCGGCTTGTCTAAAGGGATGATGAGAAGCATGGACGGGGCGATACCTGAAGGGAGAGTCTCAGCCGAAGCGATGACTCTTGCTCGAAATAGTCATCCCGGCGAAATCACCTGTTCGCCTCAATTTAGGGAGATGCTTAGCCATCAGCTTGTGTTTGAGCCCATTAGCCATGATTCAATATGCGCGGCACCTTGTGGATATCGTCTTAAGGGAGAGCGTTTATCTGAAGCTTTCTCATTTCTGCGTAAAACACAATCACACAGCACTATTGTGGGTCGGCAGATAACCCTCGAACAACTTTTTCGTTTGAACCAGCCACACTGCCAACATCAACTCCTTCATATTTGCGGTGAAGCTGGGATCGGTAAGTCTCGTTTAATTCTCGAACTAAAAGAGCGCTTAAGCAACACCCGTTCGTTTTCTCTGCAGTGTTTACCTGAGTTTCAAACGAATGCTCTGTTCCCCTTGCTTAACTTTTTTTCTGCGCACTTCGAGCTTAATGGCCAACATGCCGAGTACAATTACAAAAGGGCACTAGATTCACTGCCGCTCTCATCACTAGAAAGAGAAAGAGGCTCAGCCATTCTCTGGGCCTGGTTACAACCTTATTCAAAATTGTCTCACCAAAGTGAAAAGGAATTCCAACAAGCAATATCGACCCTTTCTCTTAGCCAACAGAAGTCATATCTCTTTTTAACCATGTCCCACCTTCTGTCTTTGATTTGCAACGGCTTCACATCCGATCACGACTCATGCTTGTTTATTTGTGAGGATGTCCATTGGTCTGATGCTACTACGCTAGAATTTATCCACTATCTGATTGAAAAAGCAGTTCACAATACCCAAAACGTTCGCTGGCTGAACAGCTCACGTACACCTCTTCCTGAAACACTAAAATCGACCAAAGCTTACGAGGTTGAACTTTCGTCTCTAACGCAGGGAGAGTGCCACCAATTGATTGAGCACTTATTCGAGCACGTAGCCGTTAGTGAGCGAGTGAAGCAATTATTCACAACCAGAAGCGATGGAAACCCACTCTTTCTTGAGGAGTTGGTGTTTCATGCACAGAAAAACAACCTGGTTACAAAGGTAAATGGCTGTATTGACTTCAACGTCACAGAGCCTGAATCACAAGTACCGGAAAACCTCAGAGGCACCCTTCAACAGAAACTCAATGATCTAACTTTCGCTAAAGATACCGCCCAACTTGCCGCCGCGATAGGACGAACATTCGGCGAAGCATTAATTCTACAAGCTTCAGACAAGAACATAGGGCAGATCCAAGCTGACCTAGATGAGCTGCAGCGTAGCAATATTGTTTTTAAACAACGCAGTGTGGAAGGCAACCTATATCAGTTCAAGCACGCTCTAATACGCGATGCCATCTACGAAAGTTCGACAACACAACACCTCACTCACCAGCAACTCGCAATGGCCATGGAAAACCAAGAGGGGGCAGACTATCCCCCAGCAGTAATTGGCGATCATTGGTCAAACACACACACACCGGTACGAGCGACGGTCTACTATTTGAAAGCGGGAGAGCAAGCTGCTAAAGCTTCCATGGTAGACGATGCGATTCGACATTATGAAAAGTCGCTAAACATATCGTTGCTTGCTGATAAAAATGACGGAGCCAATCCTGACAAACTCTCAGCTCTTATCGGGCTTGGTGATAACTTGATCCGTTTAGCGAAACACGACGAAGCACGCTCTTATTACCTAGAAGCTCTTAATGAAAATACGGCGGGGGATATTTTAACCAGCGTCATTTTGTACGTTAAATACGGTAAATCTCTAGAAACTCATCATTTACACGAAAAGGCTCTAGGTAGCTATAACCGGGCAGAAGCTCTGTTAAACAGCCATACAGTTAAGGATTCACGTTGGTATAACACCTGGTTAACGGTCCAATTATCTAAATTGTATATCCATTACTGGCGTAACGAATTGCCTAACATGAGCAGCATAATTTGCAGTATTGAAACGTGTCTTGAGTACTTTACGGATCCACTTTCACAAGCACAGTTTTACGATGCAAAACTACAGTTTGAATTACGAAGAACTCGTTACAATCTAACTCAAAATCAGATCAGTTTAGCTAAAACAGCCTACAACACATCTTTAGAAACTGACGACCATCAACTGCAAACACACAGCTTGTTTAGCTTAGGGTTTACGTACTTATTTAGTCAGCAATATGCGGAAGCAGAAAACCACCTTTTAGCGGCATTAAAAAGCGCCAGTGAGAAAGCCGATACAACACTTAAAACCCGTTGTCTCGCCTACCTAACCGTACTTTTTAGATTGCAAGGTGACACTGAGAACACACGTCGTTATTGGGAGCAAGCCTTATCCTACGCAAAAAACTCTGGGATGGATGACTACGTGGCTATTGCTTATGCCAATGAATCTTGGCTTGCTTGTAAGCAAGGCGATGTTTCTCACAGCCAAGCTCTCATCCAAAAAAGCAATAAAATTTGGAAAGCGCTATCAAACGAGTTCCCATTTCCACTTCAATGGTTGGCTCTACTCGTAGAACTCGAGTTATTAACTCTTCTACCGTCAGACGCAATAACAGATAGCGTCCAAGAGCGCACCATCGAAATCGCTATAACATTGCTGGACATCAGCCAGCACGCACTTCCCCACCCTGTCGTTGGCCCACTCAAGGAAATAATGAATGAAAAGCACAACGACGAACACCGTCAGCAACTGATACTTGAAGCATTGAGAAATGCACAGGCGCTAGGTTATTTATAATTAAAAGGACAAAATATGAACAACCAATCCATAGAAGAACTTCAAAAAGAACTGAGCCCTTATATTGATGAGAAAGGTCAACTGACCCTGCGTTCACAAGATATTTATGTGATCAGACAAAATGGTCAAGAGGCAACACTCATAAATCATGAAGACTACACGTCAGAGTCAGTAAAACGCCTTGAATGGTGCTATAGCTCAACCGATTATCACTTCTTTTTTGGAGCACAAAAGGAAGGCCAAAAGCTGCAACAAATCAATATTATGGGGCCTGCATTGACTAAAGTTTTACCGTGGAACCTAGACAATGCACAGTGCCCACCTGATATTAATATGTCAGATTTAAAACCTGGATACCTACTCGATCTGCGTCTTTTACAGCTCAATAGGCTACGTGCTCCCCAACACAACGCCTCCCAACAGGACGTTGGTAGAGACTCTCCTATCAGTAACCTTGAGCTGAACTCTAGTGCACCAGTCATGAGCTTTGTTAACGACCACATTCCATTATCAGCGCTAAAGCAACTCAAAGAGCCTGTCTCTGAAAATATCTATATCGTTTCGTACGTCAATCCTTTATTGGTCAGAGATGATAACCAGTTTTATCCTTATCATGTTCACTACCTAAGCGTAAATGATTTAGACAAGCTAGACGCTTTAAACCTAGAAGAAGGTGCAAGTGAGAACCTCAATGAGTTGCAAGAGACACTTAATGAGTTAAAAGCCAGTATCCATCGACACCAAGACGACTTAACTCCTCACTTAGACTCTATTAAACAAAACAGTAATACACTCACTGCTCAGTCATTAGCTCGATACTATCGTGATGCAGGTGTACAAGTCGGAGCGGTAAACCCGAAAGATTTACAGGAAGAAAGCTTACTCGTGGGAACCGTTTGCACCGTTGCAAACTTGCAGAGTTTCCTTAAATAAGAAGCGAGTTATTATTAAGGAGCCAAATAGGACATTTGGCTCCGAATCTTTGTCATTGAAGGACCATTAATGCCTCAGAAAAAACACCGAAAAGGAACGCACCGCCAGTGCTCTCCCGAGACCACTTTCGAAAGAATATCCCCTTACTTCAAAGAGATGGGAATAACCCGCGTTGCAAACATCACTGGGCTGGATCATATAGGAATTCCAGTCGTTACTGTCTGCAGACCTGACTCCTATGCAATTTCTGTTGCTCAAGGAAAAGGGTTGGACTTAATGTCAGCAAAAGTATCTGGCGCAATGGAAGCAATAGAGACTTACCACGCTGAGCACATCGAACTACCACTTAAATTAGCAAATTTTCATCAGCTTTCGAAAAAGTGTCCAGTTCTAAATATCGAGGCCTTACCCAAGTTGGCGTTTAGTCAATTCTCAGAACATGAACAACGTCTGTGGGTGGAGGGAACTGAGCTGTTTAGTCAACAATCTACGTATGTCCCTTATGAGGTTGTTCATTGCAACTATACGCTTCCATTGCCTACTGGCAGTGGCGCTTTTGTCATGAGTTCAAACGGTTTGGCTTCCGGCAACAGCCTAGAGGAAGCGATAGTACACGGGCTCTGCGAAACAATTGAACGTGATGCCTTAGCATTGTGGAGAGTCAAGCAACGACACCTAAGTGACCCGTACACCAACCAACTAGACCTCAATACCGTTGATGATGAGGATTGCCTGGCGATTATCGAACGATACCGTGTGGCTGGTATTGATGTTCAAGTTTGGGATATCACATCAGATATTGAACTTGCGAGTTTCTTCTGTCGAATCATCTCTGATTCACAGGACCAAGGCCCTTCTTATCCAGCTTTCGGATCAGGCACTCACCCATGCAAGGCCATTAGCCTGTTAAGAGCGCTAACAGAAGCAGCGCAGACGCGTCTAACGATGATTTCGGGGTCGAGAGATGATATCGATGCCAACGCTTACCTAGGCCTAAATTCTAAGCAGAAGGAGCAAGCAACTAACATGAAACCTTGTTTGCTGAGAAACTTTAAAGATATCCCCTCTTGGAACAATACGTGCTTTACGAAAGACATTGAACTCATTTTAAGCAAACTAAATAAGGTCGGCCTTACTCAAGCAGCCTTCGTAAACCTAGAAAAAAGTGAATTTCGCATCCCTGTTGTACGTGTCATTGTTCCCGGATTAGAAGGTATTGAAGAACTGCCAGGTTACGAGATGGGAGCGCGAGCTTTAGCTGTCAAAGGCTCGTTAGTTGCGGGAGAATTAGCATGAGCATAATTATTTTTTCCGGCCCGACTCTCTCCACGACTAACATTCAGAGCATTATAACCGCAGACTGTCGTCCCCCCGCCAAACAAGGAGACATTTATTTAGCCACATACGACCAACCGAATGTGATCGTTTTAATTGATGGTTACTTCGAAAGCGTTCCTGCCGTCTGGCACAAAGAAATACTCTATGCCTTATCTTTAGGCATCAAAGTATATGGTTGCTCGAGCATGGGAGCACTGAGAGCGGCCGAACTAGCCCATTTTGGGATGGAAGGTTCTGGTAGAGTATTCGAAGACTACATCAATGGAGTATTGGAAGACGATGACGAGGTAGCTCTTGTTCATGGGCCCCAAGAACTGGGGTACCCACACATCTCATCCCCTATGGTGAACATGCGTGCTACCCTAGAGCATGCCATCAAAGGTCGTATAATAAACCAACAAGAGTCAGCGCAAATTATAGAAGCATTAAAACAGCTTCACTACCCTAAACGAACTTTATCTAAGCTTTATGAATATGCTCTGGATTTTTTTGGGGACGATAAGGCTCAGTCATTACGTAAATTTACAGAAAACAATTACATAGATATTAAAAAATGTGATGCTGTTACTCTTCTAAAAAAACTTGCTGAACACCCAAAACTGCTGCTCCCACTCTCACCAAAAGTGAGACATCAGTTTAAGCCAACGGATGCCTGGGTACGGTTAATTTCCCAATTGAACCACCAAAGAAAACTCTCAAACCATTCAATAACGAGCGAGGAGCTTCACCGAGAACTTAAGATCGATGGTTGCTTTTGGGAGCTAAAACAACAGGCTATTTCCCGAAAAAGCGCATTGAGAACCGCCTCTTCCCATAATCCAAGCATTTCGGATGAGCATAAACGAAATGCCTTACTTGAAATGGCACTTAGACAATCGGCCTATACAGACCAAGCCATAGATTTTAAGCACTTGGCTAACTGGTTAACATCACAACAGGTCAACAGTCACGACTTTGACGCTCTGGTTTCCCATGAATCTCTGCTCGCTTGGCTAAGTGGAAACCACCAGCATTTTGACGAAGAGCTGATCGACCTGTTGAAGCTCAATCAGCGCTATTCCGACTACCAAGCTCGGATCACATTTAAACGCGACACCCCTTTACTATCGCTGTCAGCTCTCAATATCAATGAAGAACAGTTATGGAACTGGTTTTTTTCAGCCAAACATCCAAATAGCCTAACGCAAAATCCAAACGACCTTTGGCCGAGACTTGGCTTTTCGTCCTATAGCGAGCTAGAACGCGCCGCTATCCACGACTATCAATTTTATCTGCAATCAGGAAATCACTAATGAACTACGTAAATGCCCTAAACCTTATCGCGACCTTAAAGATCAAACGTGAACAAGAGAAAAAGTTCATCGAGTTATCAAATATTATTTTTCCCCCACTCGCTCGTGAAACAGGTTGGAAGCTAACATCACTTTGGACTTCCAACGAACAAACTGACGAGATAACACACATCCAAAACCAATGGCAAACAAACGAAGAGACGACAGAACAAGTTGAAAGTATCCTTACCCAAGCAATGGAAAATCTGACTCAGAGTATTGATGGTTACCAACAACAACTCGAGATGCTAGACGAATTAATTATTGAGGAAACACTGCACTATGCCAACAGCTATACTATTTAAAGACAACGTCATCTAAAGTTTCATTAATAGTGAGAAAACTCATGGCTTATCTAACTAATCAACGATTTACGAACCCTATACACCTTAAAGCATTTCACAAGTTTGGCCGGCTTTCATCATCCGTCAACACCACGATCAATTTACCGGACGTTTCTCGAATACACGCTATCATAGAGTTTCAGAAACATTGGTTTATCCGTGATATCAGTCAAAACGGGATTCGAATAAATGGTCAGATGATAGAACCTAATCGACCTCAATTACTCAACGTCAATGATCAAATTTTGTTCTCAAGTGCACAAACAGACCCTTTTGTCGTAGAAAGTCTTGAGCCACCAAAAGACGTTTTATTACCAACGCAGCAAGAAGCTTACATAGAACAGGACCTAAAGCCTATTTATCTAGAGCACTATCATTTCTTGCCCAACGACACATCTCCTGAGTTAGTCGTCTTTTATGATCCGGCTAAACAAGAGTGGCAATGTGAGCACTTTGAGAACAACTTGTGCAGCAGCTTAAATGATGGTGAACAGATTAAGTTTTCGGAAAAGACTTGGCAATTATTCAAAAGTGTTGAGGCTGAAGACACAGAAACAATGTGTCTTGCAAAGCAACCATCCCGTAATCTTTGCTATATCTTCAATATCAGTCTCGATGAAGAACTGACTGAACTCACTATCAGAGATGAACAAAGGTCAATCGACTGTCAGGCGCGAAGTCACCATTATTTGACAGCCTTGCTAGCACGATATAAAGCAGAAGATCTAAAAAACAATGTCGCAGAGCCCATGCAAGGTTGGCGAACCATAGAGCAACTAACGAAAGATCTGGGACTTGCAGAAACTCATATTAATATTCAGATATATAGAGCGCGTAAACAACTTTCGGAATTATTAGAACCAGAAGGTGTTTTAGTACCCAACCTTATCGAAAGAAAGCGAGGGAGAATTAGGTTAGCGATAAAAGATTATCAAATTATTAAAGGCAGTAAATTAGAAGTAGATTCGAGACACCTTGCAGCATAACCAGCAGAGCGAATAAGTAAACTGACAAACCTCCGGCAGACCCGGTAAGTAAACCAACAAAAAGCCTGTTGGTTTACTCACTTCATTTCAAATTGTAATGGTCAACACAGCCTTTCAGCCCTGTAAGTGCATTAAACTAAATCTCATAAAGCCTAGGGCGCATTGAGCTTGCTCGGTTAAAGCTTGTTCAATATAAAAGCGTTTTAATTGCGTCGAGGGAGAAGTAGCCTAGTCGTTCTAAGACAATCTCCCTTAGCAAAGAGCAAAAAGATCCCTTTCCCCTCATTCGTATTTCGGCTCTTACGCCATGTAATAGTGTGTAATAGAACAAAGTTTCTTACTTAAGTATGTTAATAATTTGCGAGAACAGTATCGCCTCACTAGCTTAAAAGCTCTTCAGCTGTAATGAAGCGATTCGTGAAAGTGAACTGCATCTCGTGAACCTTAAGAATTCACAGTACTGGATAACAAATTTTGCTCATGCATCATCCAGAAAAAGTTATGGAAAACACTATGAGAATTTTCGTCAGTTACATTTTCATTTGCCTGGCTCTAGTTGGGTGTTCAGACCCCGAACAGACGCAAAATGGAGCTTCAGGCTCAGAACAAACGCCAAATGAAGCTTCAGACTCAGAACAGACACAAAATGGCTCTTCATCAAGTGGAGAGCAGACAGAAGGCTCCCCACCACCAGAGGTCGTTTATTCTGTTCCAAAAACTGAACAAGGTTTCGAGCCACCTAAACAAGTTGTTAGCTCTCCCTTATTTAAGCTTGTAAGTATCGCAAGCTCCGAAAAGCCTACCGCTGAACTTAGCTCCGTAAATTACCAAGTTAGAGTTAAATAACTCCAATAGGATCTATCATGAAAAATATTAATATCCTACTAGCCACTTTATTTATTTCTTGCTCCACATATGCAGCGGAGTTCAATCATAATGGTGTTCTTTACGATGCAAACAGTGAAACAACCATTGATGCTACGTTGCCAGTTATGTTCTCTATCTATAAAAGTGATGATCAACTACTCTGGCAAAATGAAAAACTTGTCGAATTTACCGATGGTATTTATAGCGTCACCCTCGGTGAAAACTTGCCAATTGATATGTCTATTTTCGCAAACCCAGATTTGTACTTGGGGATCAATATCGACAACGATGGAGAAATGTCGCCAAAGTTAAAACTGTATACCACTCCACGGTCATACTATGCAGAAATGTCTAGCTCCGTAGTCGGTATTGCCAACTTATCTGAGCTTAAAGTTAACGGTGACATTGTTATCGATCAAGATGGCAAATGGGTTGGTGATATCGCTGGTTTAAAAGGCGACATCGGCCCGCAAGGCTTACAAGGTGAGCCTGGTGCAAACGGTGAAGTCGGGCCTCAAGGCTTACAAGGTGAGCCTGGGGCAAACGGTGAAATCGGGCCTCAAGGTTTACAAGGTGAGACTGGTGCACAAGGCCCTAAAGGCGATATCGGGCCACAAGGCTTACAAGGTGCGACTGGCGCACAAGGCCCTAAAGGCGATACCGGACCACAAGGCTTACAAGGTGCGACTGGCGCACAAGGCCCTAAAGGCGATAC
>NZ_VTXJ01000038.1:0-12924 GCF_013114525.1 Vibrio sp. T3Y01
GACAATTTGTTGGAGGGATGGCTGAGTGGTCGAAAGCACCGGTCTTGAAAACCGGCAACCGTTAATAGCGGTTCTAGGGTTCAAATCCCTATCCCTCCACCACCTTGATACGGAAACGGGAACTGAGAAATCAGTTCCCGTTTTTGTTTTTGATACGCAATTAAGAAGTACGATTTTCTTTCCTCGTATCCTCAATTTCTTTTTTTCGTTCCATTCCACCTTAATATCAGTGATTAGGCTCTTAAGTAACCAATTCGCGTTACTATCAGTCGATTCTCTTAAGCACTTACTTAGCTTAGTACAAAATAACTGAGCTTGAGCCTCTCCGAATTTCATTATTGGGAGCTCTTTTGAATTTTTAGAAAGCTTCATGACTGCTTTTTTCACTTCTAGGACTTCTTTTTCCTGTTTCTTGATAAAATCGGAAACTGATGAAAACTGCACTTCAGTGGGTTCGTTGTAGAATTTTTGTATAAACCTATGTAATTTGTCTTCCTCAATCTTGAGTTTACGAGTAAGCCTTGTGAGCTCATTTGCATCTTTCGCAAAACACTCTGAATACCTTTTCCTCAAGTCCTTACTAATACCCATAATGTTCTTTGGCGTGAATACCTCAGCAAATATCTTATCTAAGACAATACATTCAATTTTGTCTTTTGGAATCGGTTTAAAGCTACATAGGCTTTTACCTTTTCTAATTTTTTTGCCACAATCGTAGTATTTATAACTCCCAGACTTTCCAGTCGTCATAACCAGTTTTGAACCGCATTTTGGACACTTTAAAATTCCTGAAAGAAGGTATTTAGTGTTCCATGCTGCGAGCTCCCGGTTCTTAAGCTCTCTTTGTCTCAAACCCTTCTTGACTGTGTTAAATAGCTCCTCATCGATTATAGGAGGAACTGGGACTACAATTGGCTCTTTCTCTTCATACTTTGAGGTTTTTCCATATACATATTGGCCTATGTAAATAGAATTATTTAAAAGCTTCCCAATTGCGTTTTTATTCCAAAGTTTCATTCGGTTGGTTATTTTTAGTTCATTGAGTTTGTTTGCGATTTTCTTGACCCCCATTGGCTGATTCGAAATGTCCCCTTTTGCCCATTGGAATATTTGTTTCACGTACTCAGCTTCACTATCATCGACAACTAACTTTTTTCTCTGTTTATCATTAGTCTTTCCAGCATTGATGGATTTATATCCGAACGGTACTGTTCCTCCTGTGAAGAAGCCTTTTCTTGCAGTATCGTAGAGGCGGTCTGTCACTGTCTTGCCGTTTAGTGCACTCTGATGTTCGTTCACGGAGCCTAAGATATTGAATAGTAAAGTGGTCGTTGAGTCCCAATCTATCAGATTATCTGCTATTGATTTCAGCTGCACATCAAATCGTTTAAATATGCCGATCAATCTTACCTGCTCTTCTACTCTTCTTGTCAATCTTGATAAGTTGTAGACCACAACAGCATCAATTACTTTTTCATGTTGATTTTCACTCTGTATAAATTGGAGCATCCCCTCAAAACTAGGCCTTCTTTTTCCACTATAGGCACTGTACCCCGCATCTTCGTAGTAGTTTACAATTTCATACCCCTGTTCTTTGCACCACTTATCTATATGGTACTTTTGTCCATCTAGTGAGTCTCCTTTTTCTACTTGTGATTCGGAGGAAACTCTAATATAAGCGACGCATTTCATTTTCTAGCTCCTTTTTTAACTTTAGATAATCGTGAAATAGAGTGGACGAAAATTTTATTAAACTCTCGCTCCTCTAAACACAGAATGATGTTTTTTAACTTTGACTCTAGATCTTTAGATAATTTTAATTTTACGTTTAAGTTATTGCTCATTGTTCTTGTCCTATATGCTATCGAACGGTACGAATACAAGAACAAAGTTAGCACACTAATAATTATTATGTATTTACATGTTTACTTGTAAATATAGGTATTAAGTTACTTAGACGAGGTAAAATAGCACTCACCCTCTTAATTCATAAGCTTAAATAGTTTCAAGGTTTTTTTTGGATATATACATTGTTTTTTTATGAAAAAAAGATATGAAAAACTTGATTGTTAAAGACTAACGTTACCATTTGGGCTTGATAATCTATGTTATATTGCTATCGAATGTGCTGAATAAGGGCGCTTGGCTATAAAAAATGAGTGTAATTTCACTTATATTTTTGGTGTTGCTATATAAGGATTACGTGTGGGTTAACTGAGATCTCCATATGATTTAACGAAAGAAGTAAAAGTAAACAAGGTATATCTTCTGTAACTCAATGATTAAATGAAAGTAAAACTACATATCTTTTAAAACCTGAAAAATACTCATAATATTTTTCTGATTAATTATCGAAAGTAAACAAGTAGGCATGGATTGTTGATTTTAATCAATGGGTTGCGTGCTTATCTGATTAGATGTAGTATTATTTTGTTCCTGATTTTATCTTAAAAAATAACAAGTAATTCTAATGGTCAATTAAGGTTTGATCGTTTTTTAAATGCTGTCTTTGCCATAGATCTAATCAGAGGTTAATATTTTCTGTAAAGTTAGCTTACTAGTTAGGATGATTAAGATGAAAGACGTAACATCTATTTAAAAATCGTTTTGGAAGGTAAGTGTGGGAAATGAATTGCCCCATTTTGGGGGTATCGATAGTATGGAAAAAGAAATTCATGCTGAATCAGTTCTGTTGAAATCAAAGAATGATAAGAGGTGCTTTGAAAGTAAAATAGAATTTTTGATGGATTGCTTTGATTTGAAATCAATTGAAGAAATTAACTTTTGGAATATTATTCAGTCGACTGATTTTGAAAGAATTGAAGATGAATTATTAAGGAATAATTCTTCAAAATGTATTCCTGACATCAATAGTCGATATTATGCTCTTGAAAGTAAAATTAGACCGAAACTTGAGATAGGTAAGGTAACAAATGAGCGCTGGCTCTTTAAATTAGTGCCTGACTATAAACTATCCTCTCTTATGAGTCGCTGGGAAAGAGATAACGAAAATAAAACACTAGAGATAAGACAACCATCACAACAAGTAGAAACAAACATGTTAATAGATTTTTATAGGAATGAACTAAAAGAGGTGGTTTATATAATTAATGGAGCTGTTGAACTTTTAAAATGGTTACATTGTTGGGGTGGCAAAGCCTTCATACTTGAAGACCTATTCGAAGATGAAACTTTCCACTTATTGTTTGGTAGTTTCGAATGTGAGAAATAGGACTTAAGCGTATTTGACTAAACTCTCATACTGAGCCCTAATTTAGGTTGGGGCTTTCTTTTTACTTTTTAGTAACCAAACACCCTCATATTAAATTAAAAATTAGGTAGTTAGATGAAAAAAACACCACCAAACCTAAAAGCATTTAGATTCAACGGAATTCCATTTCTAGTAGTTGACCCGAGTACGCTACCTGTTGATGCGTTGGCGGCATTAGATAGATACATGCGTGGTAAAACCGTCAGCCATCCCATCTATATCTACATACAGGATTGGGACGAGTTTTGCGGTGCTGTTGAGCGAGGTGACATCACTATTTAATGTAACCAAGTTTTGATTGCCAGTTAACAATCTGATTGGATTGCACTCAGTAATTAATGTTAATACCAATCATCTTTAAGGTGGTTGGTAACAAATGACTGGCGAGATAGTTATCGATGAAGTGAGGTAGGTATGTTTAGAGCGGCTAAGTTTGGGAGCGTTACTCAGACGCTCCAACATTATGCAGATGAGCTTGATGTTGCGATCACAAGAGCACTTGCAATTTTTGCAGGCATTGAACAATACAGAGTAAATAGGGGCGGGACATTTTTCTATGTGCCTAATAATGGTAGCTCTACAACAACCATTACCCCTGAGCAATTTAAGGATGCATTCCTTGAGAGCATGGGTGCTATGACAATTTATGAATACGAGAAGCCGAAGGGCAGAACCCTTAAACTTAACGACGTTTGGTTAGATGACCCAATTGGTAGTGCCGGAATCGATATATTCGATGTGAACGTTTTGACGGAAAAACAGAGAACGGAAGTTATGGCTATCTTCTCACCCTTCATTGGTGTCATTTACCCCCAACATGTAGCTAAAGTCTATTCAAAGAGTGATATTTCGAAGATCTATAAACAGATTACTAAGACAAAGCTTGGTAGAGACGAAATGGCATCAAGAAAGTATCGTTCGCTGTCACTTGGTGAGTCATGGTCGCTCAGTAAGCCACAAGAGACCATCTGGACATACCTGACTCTTGAACTTCGAAAGTGGGCACTCAGTGATGGCTACGATTATTTTTGCTATGTGAACACACACGAAAAGGATGGTTCAATGTGCTATGTAGCGTTATCAGATAACACATTCGGAAAGCCAATTGCGAGGTACCGATTTGATCACGAGCGTTATCACGAGCTACCAGCAAGTGCATTAATCACGCGAACAAAAGAGTTGGCATTAAAGGGAGAATCAAGTGTTCAAATAGATGATTTCATTTGGTGCGGGACCCCCCCTTCTGACTATTGGATTAAAGAGCCATGTTGATAGGGTAACTTTGACTCTGGTAAATGGTTACGACACTAGAAGTGACCCGAAAAGGCGTAGCTCGGGATCATCCCAGAATTGGTTTAAAGTGCAAATCTAGATCGTTTCTGCACTTAAGCTCAATGTGCAAATTGATTCTAAATTAACTATCGAGGAACCCTATGTAGTTGCTGAACTTTCACCAACCGACATCTGCCCTTAATTTTACAACAGCCTATTGTCCAAATGATCCTGAAGTACTTGTGTCCAACTTTTTTCTAATTTTTTGAGTGATCTGCACCGTCAATGCTGGACTCAAAATTAAGTGATTTTCCATACTTTTAAAAATAATGAACAAGCAAAAGATCTGCCCCCCCTGCGCTTTTTGATGAATGCCTATGAACACACCTTTTTCTATTCAATAGATTGATTAACAGGTTTATAGTTGTCGGAGTACCATTCTGTTTTGTAAGGAAATTTGCAAACATGTCAGTTGAATTAGTTAAAGAACAAATTCGAAGGTTCCTTTCCACCGATACCCCCGAAGTACTTGCTATCAAAGGTGATTGGGGGGTCGGTAAGACTTATAGTTGGGAGCTGTACATCGAAGAGTTCAAAAGCGAATGCGTTTTAAAATCATACTCCTACGTTTCATTGTTTGGGATTAACTCTATTGCAGAGCTAAAGCAAACTACGTTCTTAAACACGATTGATACCAAGCGAATTGGAGAAGCGCCTAACATCAAAGGCTATTCAAAGAAAGTTGCTGACTTGGTGAAGGATACAAAAATTCCCTATGTGAGTAAGTATGTCGGGGGTATTGGCAGTCTTATTAATTCAGTTTCTCAGCTGGCGATGAACAAGACAATAATTTGCTTTGATGACTTAGAGCGTCATAGCAAGGGAATCACTATCAAAGACTTCATGGGGTTAGTTTCTTTCTTCAAGGAGCAAAAAGGTTGCAAGGTTGTCTTGTTGCTTAATGAGGAAGCTGCTGACGATACTTTCAAAGATTACAGGAAGTACAAAGAGAAAATCGTAGATAGACAACTTCACTTCGAACCAACCGCTGAACAGTGTTTCGATATAATGTTTGCTGACGATTTCGAGTTTAGAGATTATGTTCGTGATTGCTGTATTGGATTGAACATCAAAAACAAACGAGTCATCAGAAAGATAGTCGAGCACACAAATGAGTTTTTGGAGCTTGTTGATGACTTCGATGAAAGTATCAAGAACCAAGTGATTCACTCCACTATAGTGCTCAGTTGGTGTTACTACTGCCATGGTGCTGATGAGGTGCACATTCCAGAGTTTGCGTTTGTAAACCAATCAGGGACTAGAAAGGAAAATGAAGAATCGGGATGGACGAAAGAAATAACCGTTCGTTGGAATATGACGTTAAATCGATATGGTTACGGATATACCGATGAAATCGACTTGGCTGTTGCTCGTGGTATTGAGCAAGGTTTTCTTGACAAAGAAAAGTTGATTCCTCTTTGTAGGCATAAGCAGAAAGAGTTAGAAATTCAACATGCTAGTGCTAAATGGGATGAGGCTTGGAAATTATTTCACGGTTCGTTTGATGCAAATGAAGAAGAAGTCGCTGAGGCAATGGAGGCAGGAATGAAGGATATAGCTGCTTCAACCTCTTGCTCTCAATATTCTAGTGGTTTGATGGTGCTGCGGGAGCTAGGAAAAGACAAAAAAGCTGACGAATTGATTGATGTTTTTGTTAAAGCTAGGAAAGAGAACCCGGAGATATTTAATGTAGACAGCATCGTAGCTAACCCTTTCGGTATTAAAGATGAAAAGTTTAAAGAGAAACTGAAGGAGGCTTATTTGGAGTTTGAGCCCAAACCCACTGTGGAGGCAATTCTTGAAAAGAGAAAAGGTTCTAACTCTTACAGTACGTCAGAGGTTGAGATTTTTAATGAACTATCAACAGAGAAAATCGAGGAAATGTTCAGAAGGTTTAAGGGAGATGACCTTACTTCTAACATTAGGACGTTCATGCTGTTGTCTTCGAGTAGCCCCGAACTGGGGAAGAAAGTAGGTGAGGTGCTAGATAGAATCGCTTCTACTGAATTGAACAAATCTCGAATGGCTAAATTTAGACGGTGATATGCAATTACGCATTATCATATAGTGCGTAATTGTATTTTGTGAGGCGTATGTCAGGTGTCTGAGCTGCCGCTTTCGACAGTCTAAGAACTAACAACTCCAAAGGTTCAGTCCTTTGGTGCTGTTGTTATATCTGAGTTTAGTTTGGTCAATACTTCACTTCTCCACATTATCATTTGACCCACTTTTACCTATGTCAGGGAGGTATCTACAGTATCGAGGGAGCATCAAAGAGTAGTTTGAAGGGAGCTGGCGAGAGTATTTGATCATAATTTCAAGACAAAAAGTGAAGCATTAGAAAACGCTGGCTATTGCTATCATGGAAGTCGAGGCTTGTTCAGGAAGTATCATAGATATACAGGTGTCTATCTCAGCCTTGATGGATTCTGTGGGCATATTGATAGAGACAATATCGATGAGTTTGAGTTTAGGTTGTTTGATGATTGATATCTTGCTGTTTATGTTCCTATTAAGTCAACATTGGGTGGAACCTCCCGATGACCTTCACCAGTATATATCGACTATCAAGCCTATCTGAATAGAAACAAACATCAACAACAAGATTAGTATCTAGAGCACTAGGAACAAAAGTGGGGGCATTACGATACGTCAGCTTATGCGAACCTTATCGAATTAGCTTTTGTTGCTAGAAAGCTTTGTCCAAAAGCTTCTTAGTTTGAATCTTTACCCGTGGCACTTTCTAACTAGAAAGTGCCCCATTGTTGGATAGACCTTTTACTCATTCATATCCTGTTCATGGAGTTTTGCCCTATTAAAAGTTATCTATTCTCCTGTGCTGTTCGTCGTGAATCCCCGTGTTGTATCACGGGGGTAAATTCGACATAACAAACAAAGTTCGTGAAACTTTTCTTTTAAGAAATCGAGTTATTCAATATTTGCGGCTAGTCCAATCATGTTCTTATAGTCTTCCCATAACCAATATGATTTATTGTCAGCGCGATAATATCGCTCTTGATTTCTAGCTGACTCCATGATTTTTAAACGATTCCATTGAGAACCATTATAATTACTAGGGTCTGTTACGGAAAACGTCAACATAAAATCTTCTTGATTACTCGTATATTTAGTAAACCCTTCCCACCTTATCTTTGAGAAAGATTCAAAGACAGTTGTGAACTGAAACTCCATAAATCGGCCAACACTAAACTCATTGTTAAATTGGATGTAAGACCACTTTTTATTTAGTGATGACTCTGCTCTATCTCTTAATTCAAAACTTTCATCGTTAGTATGGTGCTCGATAATTCCAAAAAGTAGGATTGAAATGTTGATGCAAGATAGACCTTTAGGCTTGTATTTTACTATGTAATTTAAGCTACTTACTAGTTTGGCCAATACTTGTTCAACATCTCTTAATTCAAGCTCTTGTATGTTTAAGAGTCTTGCAACTAAAAGATCATTATTATTTTTATCGTTGCCGAACGGATAGATACTAATACCGTTACTTTCATACTCAGAATAATCGAGGCCTTTGGCTACAACATATTCATAGATTGACGGTTTTTTTAATGAGACACGTTGATTAAAAAATCGCTTTAAGTAGCGTTCTGAATCAAAGCCTTCACCATAGATAGCTTTAATAGATGATTCTAGAGATTTAGTATCTGTGGCGATCAAAAACGCACATCCATCGACATTGAAGAAGTGCTTTATAATTTCAAGCATTTTTATCGCATAGTCAGGGCGACACCTATCTAGTTCATCTAGAAGGATAACAATTGGCGATTTGAGCTCATACAAGTCATTCAGAATATAACTAATTGTACTTATTTGGCTTCTAATACTCCCCATTGATTCAACTAAGTCGTTTTGTTGGGAAATTAGCTTAGTAATCAAAATCTCATTGGTATCATCAACGTCCTTCATGATATTTATCTGGGGTTTACTAAAGTTAATCATCTGTTCAAACAGGTTCAACTCTTCGAGGCTTTCAATCTGTCCAGCGTCACCTGTGTATAGTTTTTGAGTACTTTGTATTATTGAACTAAGCTTGTTGAAGTTATGTAACAGACCATTTATCTGCCTAATACACTGTTTGTATTTTCTCGTACGTTTATCTGTCTTGCTATTTCTGAATAGAAAACCGAGCTGATTTAAAAGTTCGGTGCATACGACTGTTAAAGGATCTTTAAGAAAGTCACTTTCCCAAGCGTCAATGTAAACAACTGGGTAAGATTGTTCGGCCAATTCAATGTATAGGCGCCTCAAGAACTCTGTTTTACCAGTTCCCCAAGAACCATTGAGATTGAGTACAAAGCCATCGCTTTCTGACGTCAGAATAGATATTAGAAACTTTCCATATTCTTTTCTATTAGTAATACAAGTAGACCAGTTGTAACGGTCTTTCCATTCGTCATAGCGACTTGCATGATCAATTTTTTTCATAAATCGTCCACTATTCAAGGATATACTTGGAGATTTTACACTTAAGTGAATATTTCGAAAGTCGAATGTTTGAGGCTTTCGTGATTTGATCTGCTCCAGTGATACTGGACACTTACGTAAGCGACTTTTTACATACTTTTAATAACTCTACTTTGCTAAATTAGCAATCTTTCTAAAACGGAATTGTCTACAGGTGTGCTGACGGGGCGTATAACACAAAAATGCCCCATTCCTTCTCAGCTCGAATATCTACTCAAAATCTTAGATTGTACTTTTGCCTGACCTGTAGTTATTCGACTAAGTGCCGAATCAAGCTTTTTCAAAATTATGCGTCATTTGGCGTTCTAATACTCACATCTATCATTAACCTATTGATTGTTAATTGAACTTTGATTGGAAAGGCTGCATTATAGGACGTTAAAAACGGCCAAAATCCGTATAGAAAGAGTTAGGTTTTTAGTTAGCGAGGAATTAATGGACGATATTGAATCCATATATGAAAACGAGTGTTTAGATTTTGGTTTGATGGAGCAATTAGCGGAGTTAGTTTTAAATAGGCTAACTTCTTGGGCTAACGAAGAAATTTATGCGCCTTTAGGTGGAAAGTTAACGACTAGCACTCCTTTAAAAGAGTCTGTAAACGCTGGTGCAATTGTAAATAGGCTATCACCACTGAACCCTAATATTGTTATTCATTTTGGGATGATTCAAGAAATCTATCGAGATGCGTTAGTGTTCCCTATCTATTCAGAAAAAATTGCTGAGAGCACTGAAAATTTTAAGAATAAAAATTGGGGTATGTTTAAAGGGGCTAGGTTTAAGTTTGAGGCAGGAGTTCCTACGCTAACATCAAAAGAAATTAGCCCTCTTAGTGCTACTTTTTCAGGTCTTTGGATAGAGGAGTATAAAAAAAGAGCTGACGAAAACCCTGAACTTATGAGCGAAGAAAGGCTGGATGTCATAATCAAGACTCTACCTGCTAGGTTTCTTATGTTCGAACTGATGCTCTCATGGGTGTTTTTTCATGAACTATCTCACCTTATCCAGTGCCACTATAAATTAAAAGGGGACACTTCCGAAAACATTGAGTACTACGAAGTTGTCGGCGATTTCACGGAGCCAGATTTTAGAGGTCAATCTAGAGAAATTTTAGCTGATATTGAAGGGTTAAACCTTACAGTTCGGCATATGGAGCGTGAAGGTTTCTATGGACCCAACTCCATGTACTTATTACTTTGCTCTATGACTTGTATGTTCAATAGATTCTGCGGTAACGGATATCTAGAAAAATTTCATGAAGTCAAAGGTGCTCATCCTCATCCAGTAATTCGAGATGATTTTATTCATGAGTATTTTTGTTCACTAATGGCAAGAGCTACCCCCTTTGTCTGGGAGCCAAGTGTGCGCGAATCTATTCTACTGGGCTATGGATACTTGACAATTCGTTCTGCAATGGCAGCCGGACTTTTTTGGGCAAACAGGTATCAAAACTTTGATGGTAAAGAGTATCCATCATATATGTCCTTACAAATGACCACGAGAACAAAGGAAGCTGAGGCATATAAAGCTGAGTTACGAGGTATTACTCATACCCAGTTAGAGGTTATTACAGCTGAACATTTATATAATGCGACAACTACGAAACTGCTGTTTGAGCAGGTGTTCTTTGAAAAATAAAAACCTAACAATAAAATTAAGAGTGATTCATAACGCTTGGTGCTCTCACTTCAAGCCAGTTTAGTGTTTATGGCACAATGGTTTAGCTAAGGTGTTAGCGTTGTTCATACTTTAACTTTGCGTTAGCCCTACAAGGAGTAAGGTTTGGAGTTTTATAACGAAATATTTACTAAGGCTGGCTTTTTGATACCTCCTTATATCACAAATCAGGATTTAAATAACATTGCTAATGTACTTAAAAAAAAAGAAGCTCTTGAGATAGAAGATTATCTAAAGCATATTTACTCTGAGCAAAATTTGGCAAGTATGGTTAGAGGGCTATATCCAGACGTTCCGTATATAAATGAGTATAAGGATATAATATCGGAATCGATAGAAGCTCATTTTATAGGCCTTGATCATATTGCAGTCGCAGGTTTAATGCCTGTAATTGAAGGTGTGGGAATGAAACTCGTAGATGTTTGGGGAATCGAACGTGAGCGGTCGACAAGTAATCGAAAAGGAGTTATAGCATTATTTTCCGAATTGGCAGAAAAATGTAAGGAGCATGTAATAACTAATAACCTTGGTAATGTAAAAGCAATTACTGCTTCAATTGATGTATTTGAATATTTTTTGAAAAATAATTTTTACGTAAGATCTAGTTCTTATAAACATTCAGATAAAACTAATAGGCATGGTATTTCGCATGGTTCTTACAATGATAATGACTATGGTATCCCATTGAATTTCTATAAAACTATAGGTGCTGTCGATTTTTTGTGCTTTATTATTTCTCTTAGAGAGCCAATATCATTTTTTGCTCCATCAAGAACGGATGAATCTAGACAATTAGCTAAACTCTATCAATTATGCAGTGTGTATAGCAGGTTACGCGGACACTTCTAGGGCTAACAAATGCATCAACACGATTTGCTACACTTGGCATTGTCAGTTTGCCCTTAGTTTAAGTGATTAAGGCGGTAAGTAGCAAACATGTTATTCCAGCGTTAGGTGCTTTGAGTCAAGAATCAAAATATGACGAATAGAGATTGAAATGAAATTCAAAGAAAAATTAATAGATTGGTACAATGAGTCTGGAGTTGAGATTAAGAAAAAGATCAAGAACCAACTTGCTTCACGTTATAGCTCCATGCTTTTTGATAACTATTATGACCGTACATATAAAAACCAAGAAGTATCTGCGGCTATCATATGCCTAACCAAGAAAAGGTTTTGGTTAATTGTCGCATCATTAATACCCACATTTTTCATGACCTCTGATTCATTATCAACACCTGTCGTAGGTCTTTATATATCTCTGAATGCAGCAGGTATCTTTTATATAGCTTTTAATTTGTACCCGGAGGTTAAGCAATCTTTCAGAGCTGCAAAGCAGGCGCTTTTCTCGCTTGAAATGATTAAAGTGAGAAGAGCATGGCTAATGAAAGAGCTTACTGGTGCAAGCTATTTCACCGAAGCAAACCGATATTTAACAGAAGATAGCCATATTGAATTGGTTAACAAACTTAGAGAGTTAAACGGGTTCAAAGTAATACCAGTCCCAAATAAAGGTGATGGTCAATTATATTCGATTGTATATTCTTTGAGTCATCCGCTAGCTATAGGTATTAAAAATGGTTTTTCTTTCTCTAGAAAACCAGTAAAAACCTTATTAGATGTTTGTAATATCTTTGTTGAACAGAATCTTCGAGATTTAGAAAAACTAAAAGCAATTCCTAATATCGACTTGCTCGGAATTTATGATTCGTTAAATTATTTAGAAGCTGAAATGTCACAGTATGCGGATAAGCCACAGCAGATGGTTACGGAATCAGATCTTGTTGCATACTTTATACAAGCGGTAGATAAGGTTAACTATAGCGCTCAAATAGAGATGCCGTTTTACGTAGGTCAGCGCTATGACTTGAAATTCGAGCCTTCTGATATTGAGAAAGGGTTTGCTAAAAAGCTGGTAACTAAGTTTTATGAACTCACCTAACAAGCATTTAGGGTTTCAAGATACTTTTGCTAATCTTGTATAAACGATTTAGAGCTACAGGTCTAAATCGTTTATGTCCAAAAGTTTCTCAGGTCGAATTTTTACCTGTGTGTGATCACCAAGCGATTCTGTCGTACCTTAATTACCAAGCGACTTTGTCATTACACTAACTACCGAGGGAAAATGTCGGGACTGATTTAGCGTACTTTTTAAA
>NZ_VTXJ01000039.1:0-11558 GCF_013114525.1 Vibrio sp. T3Y01
CGTTCTAACAAGGCATAAAGCTTATCAACGTCGTTTTGACTTTCTATCGCTGAATATTGAGATAAAACGCTTTCTAAGTGTTTTTCGATTGAGCCAAACTTATTTTTCATCAAACAAACAGTTTTGAGCTTTTTCTTGATAATGCTATATCGAGTTTGTTTGATTTTTGGCTTCAAGAAATCAATGATGATCTTGTTTCGTTGCTCTTCTTTAACAAAGTGATTGGAAAGTTTTACTTGGAAGTAAAGGTGAAGAAGAGTGTTTTCGAAAGTTGACTTAATAAGTTGATGGTATGAATGTTCTGACATTTTTCACATTGATTTTTCATTGGTGAGGGTATTTTATCATAATAATAGTAAGGCGTTATCGTCGAAATCAAAGTGATGCAATTTGCTGTTTGTGTTAAGCCTGCTGCATTCGACGACATCGTATCAAGGGCGTATTGAGCTTCGGAGTGTCGACCATTTCTAGACAGCAAGTTTCACCCGAGCACGAGCTTGTTTGGGAACAAACCATCGTCGAAGAAGCTTACTAACAAGTGTTTGTCGAGTTGTTATGGCAGGGCCATGTCGTTATCAGCTCACTGAAACAGAAAAATCCCAGCTTTAAGGTTTCAAATTACTTGTCTTAATCTCGGGTAAGACTGTTGGAGCTGCGTCTCTAACACTCTTTGTCCACAAATTACACAGCAGAGAATTTAACAATCAACAACAGGAAATGATGCTAGCGGCATCAATATTAAATCGATTTACGCAGCTTGATATGACCGAGAGCTATCGAGCTGTCTAATGACATCAAAAGATACGGTGGGTTGAGTAAGGAAACAAAGCCAATAAAAACCTACTCAAAGGTGATGATGTCATCTTTGAGTAGGTGGCCAAATTCACTATGCCACGACTCATCAAGGGTTTGTGGTCATTTCTCCAAACGTATTGCGTTACTTTGGCCTCCTCTTAATATTGAAAGACATCAAAACCTTTCAGCAGAAAGCAGATAGGTTGGGTCTCATCGCTCGTAAGTAACAGTGCCGTGATAGCGTAATATCGATGTAATAACAGAGTAAGTATGTAACGTATATATTCATTGCAACCGTGCTGAAGCATTAAACGCAAAGGATATGTATAAAGATGGAACACAATGAAACGGATAATAACTATGACTATATTATTGTTGGTTCAGGTGCAGGAGGTGGTCCACTTGCTGCAAACTTAGCCCTTGCCGGGTACACAGTTCTGCTATTGGAAGCCGGGGGAAAGGAAGCAAGTGTGAGTTATTCAGTACCTTCGTTTTCGGGGCTTGCTGCTGAGAATGAGAACTATCGATGGGATTACTTTGTACGTCATTATGCAGATGAGAAGCAGCAAAAAAGGGACCCTAAATTTGTGCCAGCAAAAGATGGGGTATTGTACCCACGTTCAAGTACTCTGGGTGGCTGTACCGCGCACAATGCAATGATTACTACTTATCCTGCCAATTCGGACTGGGAGTACATTCAGCAGTTAACAGGTGATGATTCGTGGTCGCCAACAAAGATGCGTGAGTACTTTATTAAGCTTGAGAAGTGCCAATATTTAGAGCCGAACATCGCGAAAAACACAGGTCATGGTACTTCGGGGTGGTTGAGCACAGAGAAGGCTGATACGTCATCGGCACCTAAGGATTGGCAGCTTCAGCAAACCTTAGCCAGCTGTAAAAAACGTGGATTGGATGCTGAGCAGTTAGGAAAAATTAACGAGCATCTTGATCCAAACTCCGTCAGTGTTACCGAAGACCACAGTACCGGATATTTTACCATTCCCCAAGCTACCCACAACATGGCCAGAAATGGCACCAGAGAGTACATACTGCAAGTGCAACAGCAGTTCCCAAAGCGGTTATTTATACAAAGTCACGCTTTGGCGAGCCGCGTGTTGTTTGATGACATTGAGCTTAACAAGGCCATTGGTATTGAATATTTGCAGGGTCAGTATCTCTATTCGACCACCCCTAGGTATGACGAAGAGTGTCAGCTAACACAGCCTGTGGTTAATAAGGCCTATGCAAATGAGGAGGTTATCTTGTGTTGTGGTGCATTTAATACGCCACAACTATTGATGCTTTCGGGTATTGGCGATCCCGAGCAATTAACGCAATTTGGCATACCTGTGCGGGTTAACTTACCCGGTGTTGGCACAAACTTACAAGACCGATATGAAATTCCTCTGATTACTGAGATGGAGCAGCCGTTTAAGGTCAATGAGCTTGCAAACTACAGTGATGATCCCGAACACGATGCGTTTTTAAAATCTTGGCTTGCCGATAGAACGGGACCTTATAACAGTATGGGTTCCCCCTTGATGTATTTAAAAAAGTCGTTCCCAGATAAGGTGGATCCTGACCTTATCATTTTCGCAAAAAGTGTACGCTTCCAAGGTTTCTTTCCAAACTGGTTTTGGACATTTAATCCGATTAAAAATCAATTTACCTGGACGGTATTAAAGGCTCATACCAATAATCGCAAAGGCGTGGTGAAGCTCAAATCCAATAACCCTAGGTTGGCACCCTATATTAACTTTCATTACTTCAATGAAGGTAGTGATGATGGTGGCGAAGACTTAAACGACATAGTGCAGGGTTTTAAGTTTGCACGTACTTTGATGCAAGACTCTCCTTTTAAAGTCAAAGAGGTATTACCGGGACATGCGGTGCAAACCGATGAACAAATTAAACAATATATAAAAGACCAATCCTGGGGACATCATGCCTCTTGCTCTTGTCCTATTGGGGCTGACGGCGATAAGTTGGCGGTTCTTGATAGTCGTTTTCGGGTTCGAGGTACCCAGAATCTACGTGTAGTAGATGCTTCAGTTTTTCCCAAGATCCCAGGGACTTTTATTGTTACCCCCATCTATATGATAAGCGAAAAGGCATCGCAAGTTATTATTGAAGACCAGAAAAGGAAGAAGTCATGAGTAACAATAGCAATGGAAATGAGATAGTTAAATACGTTATATATCCAGCCATCGGTATATCGAGGGTGGGCAATTCTAGTCAGTGGTATTATGCGCCGGAACTTCCGGGACAGGTCGCTGATCCTAGGGTACCAAATGATCTAAGTAGCTCAACGTGTGATATTCAGTATAAAGATGCCCATGGCGCAGTAAAAAAACAGGCTGCACGATTTAGAATATATGGTTTAAACGCTGATGGGCAAGTTGTGTCTGAGATTAATCACGGTATTGATGCAGAGAATAAATGTATTAAGGTTGAATGGAAGGTGCATTTAGCAAACCGTAAAGGCGCTTGGTATGAGTTTACCAACCCAATGGATTTGAATGAAATTTCTGAAAAGAATGGAAATACCAAAAAGCTTGCGTTATCGGTGGTACATAAAAACCAAGGCTATGGTGGAGTACCTTATGGTTTGTCACCCAGCCGAGACAAGCTGGTGATTGATGCAGGAAGCGTATCAATCAGTGGTGCTAATCAACGCAGCGGCTCAATGGATGAAGGGGCATTTATGGATCGTAAGGTTTGCCTTGGAGAGCTGCGCACAGATGAAAAGGGCCGATTAATTGTGCTAGGAGGCTCAGGTGAAGCTAACAGCATTAGACCTAATAATCCAATTCACCATTTTGCGAATAACGATGGTTGGTATGATGATACATCAGATGGACCGGTCCGGGCGATTATAACCATTGATGATGAAAAACCTATCGAAGCTGAGCCTGCCTTTGTTGCTGTGGTGCCACCTAATTATGGACAAGGCCTGTACGGCACGATCACCATGTACGATATTGCCAAAGACGTATACGCGAAAAAACAAGGCCAAACCACCAATGATGAAAAGCCCTCATTTGAGGAAGACATATGGCCCATTTTTAAGTCATTAACTGATTCCCAGTGGGTGAGTGAAGGGTTGTATATGTTGTTTGGTAAGGGGTCCCCGTCTAATTTTACCGACCCTACGGTGTACGAAAAGCTAGTGTCAGATACTGACATTGAGTTTAAAAAATCGTTATTAAGCTGGTTTAGAAACCCAAACTCAGAGCAGTTTGAGCCGACGCAAATCCCCTCAAATTACGGCGATGCACTGCGCGACTTCAGTGGCCAGCCGAATGAAAATTTATGGGTTACGCAAACTCAATATAACTCCCTAGTTCAGTGGGCTAATGGTGATTTTAAGCCACCAAGTCGAAACATATTAGCTACAGGTTTTCCATTACCAGCGGCAGCTGAGCTTGATCCGATAGCTAACCAACCTCTTGCGATTCAGCCCTATCTACTCACTAAAGCGGCGCTGCAGGAGTGTTTGGGTGGGCCCTTTAGGCCAGGCATTGAAATATCTTGGCCGCTTAGAGTCGATCAGATGTGGAAATCACCAGTAGCAGGAGAGTTATCACCGTATCGTTTAAATGTCGTGGCTCTTGAACATGAAAATGACCCGAAGTACGTCAGCGATGACTATGGCCCAGTGTTATCCCCTGAGGAAGCGATGAAGAAAAACGGCCCTGTTGATTTTAGTGGCCCTGGAACATTAACTCGCTGGATGGGAGTGCCTTGGCAAGCTGACGCTGCAAGTTGTTTAGGGGGCTTAGATGAGTCAAATTATCTGCCAACGCCTGCGCTATGGGCACCGCGTGCACCGCAAAATGTGCTTAGCGAGCAATCCTATGAAGGCATTAATAGTGATGGCTCCGGGACCTTTCAAAAAAGTAAAAAGTTTAATTATCGCCAATACTGGCTGCGAGATTTAGATAACTCAGATACCTTGAGTCGGCTTAACGATATGGCGAATGAGTGGTCAGATTTAGGGATTGTTTCTGCTAAGACATTTTCAGCAGGCACCCACTTAGGAGAGCTACCTAAGGTGGCCTGGGTAGAGCAGCAGCGCGCTGAAACATTTACTCGCTGGGATCCAACCTACATACAGCTGCAAGTGGCTGAAGGGGAAATCACCCCTGAGCAGGCGATAGCTCGTGAAAAGCATCAGCGAGCCGAGTTTGAACAGGATATTGAGTCGTCTGATAATCAGATTCAACCCCGTAAGATCTATGGGCGCCTAGAGCGTTAAACGGTGAAGCTTAATTCAAAGGTTACCTTCGCGTTGGTGCGCAAGGGTAACCTTCACATGGTCTTTTTAATTATTGGCTAGTAGCACGTTGATAGGAGTCATAGCAGATGGACAGTAAATCGGTTTTGGTTGTTGGCGGTGGTCCTGCCGGAGCTGTTGTTGCCGGTGAATTGGCGCAAGCAGATTTTAAGGTAACCTTAATTGAAACTCACCAGAGTTTTCGGACTAAAATTGGCGAGTGTTTACCGCCTAACATTAAGCCTTTATTGGCAAAGTTATCATTGGTGCATTTGTTGGATAAACATAAAATAAGCTATGCAAATCAATCGGCCTGGGGCGCCTCATCAGTAACTGAAGATGACTTTATATTGGGTGTTTACGGGGCTGGCACCCATATTGATAGACCGTTGTTCGAGCACGATCTTATGCAAGCGGCGATAATGAATGGTGCTAATTATCACCCGGGTACCAAGTTTAAAAGCTGCGTTCGTGAAAATAACCGCTGGACAGTAACACTAGAATCAAATTTTCGACAGCGGGAGATTATTGTCGACTATATAGTGGATGCCAGTGGCCGACGAGCGGTGGTAGCAAAGGCGTTGGGGGTTCAGCGTGAATCAATGGATAAACTAGTTGGCATCAGTATGGTGTTTCATGATCAGCATGAGCCAAACTCTGCGACTCTGGTTGAAGCAACCGAGTACGGTTGGTGGTACAGCGCAACTCTGCCCAATAATAAGTTAATTGTCACCCTAATGACTGACTCCCATCTCATTTCACGACTGAGTTGTAATAAGCCAGTGGGCTTTCTTTCTTTACTGAGTCAAACCCATCAAACCCTAGCCAGACTTGAACATAAGGATAATTTTGAAGGGCAGGAGCACAGCGCTATCTCTGTTCATAAAGCGGGCTCGTCCTGGCTAACCGAGCTTTGTGGCGACGGGTGGCTAGCGGTTGGCGACGCCGCCTATAGTTACGATCCGTTATCTTCCTATGGCATCACCTCAGCCATGGGTACGGCCTATTATGCTAGCCGTGCCATTATTGACCATTTTCAGGGAAGGTCAGATACTTTTCTTTGTTACTGTTATCTATTAGACAAGATGTACGCTAATTACTTACAACAGTTACAAAGCGCTTATATGCAGGAGCAGCGCTGGCCACACAGTGACTTTTGGTGTGTAAGGCAACAACCTCATTGACAAAATAGGGCGCGAGTCTCCATATCCCCACAGTGTAATAACAGCGTAATAATATTTTGTGTCATTGACACCTAAAGTGAACAGACATTTATATCACCGCGATTATTTTTTGCTATGACACTAGAACTATCTTATGTAGCAAAAAGATATCCGGTGAAGCGTTTATTCACTGAAAAGGAAATTACGATGACACATAAATGCAAAGGGCATTTCAGTTGTGCCTGTGGCAACCCTCTTTGGAAAACTCTTATACCTAACGGTGTTAATATACAGTCTTCACGTTTATCGTCTACTAAAGCGAATAACCAGTCATTAACCCAAGGTGAAGTGCCACGGGATCGAATTTTCCATGCAACCAATGGCGGCATCATCCAAACCTTAGCGGGTGGGAAAAATAACACCGTTGAGGCAATTGGAATAAAAGATGGCAAGATAATCGCGATGGGTTCGTTAGATGAGGTCAAGCAGAAGTGGCCAAAATCAGCCCCCACAGCAACGCTCATCCAAGGCTCACAATTTTTACAGCCTGCCTTCATTGAACCTCATGTACACATCATTCCCAGCGCCACCTTCAATACCGGTGTAGATCTGAGTCCGTTTGTCGGGCAAAGCTTAAGGGGAAAAAGCTATACCCTAGCTTGGGTTGTTAGGCAGCTAAGTGAGGCCACGACACAAATAAGTGCTTCGTTACCTGATTATAGTTCTTTCCAGTACGCCAAGGGTAAACCGGATAGTAAGCCACAGAGCCAATCTTGGTTGCTTGGGCACAATATCGATCCATCGCTGTTACAGGGAGAGGACAAGTCGTTTAATAAACATGTGTTAGATAAGGCGAGCAAGAGCTGCCCAATTATGGTGCTCAATACTTCGGGCCATTTAGCGTATATAAATAGCGTAGTTATTGAGCAAATTAACCGGTTTAATGGTGAGTCGAAAAAGAATAAAGATTATAAATTGAGCTCAGACGAGGAGCCTACGATTCACCCCCATATTAGCACGGGTGAAAATGGTGTTTTGCAAGAGATGGCACAGATACTGCCGGTATTGGAGTTTTTGTGCACATGGTTTGGGCGCCCAAGTGATGAGCAAATAACAGAGCAGGTCAATAAGGTGTTTACTACTGCCTCTGAGCGAGGCGTTACCTATATGTTAGATGCATTGCTTGATGATTTTCAAATGACAAAACTCAAGTCCTATGCCACCGGTAAACTCGAAGGCTTCGAGGGAAAGGAGCCAATAGTGCGAATCGCAGGCGCATATGGAGTGGACAGTCTTACACAGCTCAATAACTCTATTATTGGCACTTATCAGCCTAATCACGGAGATGAAAATTTTAACCTAGCTTATTTAAAGCTAATCTCGGATGGCTCAGCGCAGGGGCTAACTGCTTATCAATATACTCCCTATAACTGTGATGAAAACTATAATGAATTTGGTACATTTCATGAGGGAAAAGTGCCGGTTACAGCCAATGACATTGCTAAGCAAACCAACACCGGGCTGTTCAATTACGGTTATCCCATCGAATTCAATGCCATTGTTCAAAAAGCCAATATGTCGCGCTGGCCATTGATGATCCATGCCAATGGCGATCACGCGATTGCACGAACCATAAATGCCTACAGAGCTGCAGGGATGAATAAGAGCATCATCGATCAACGTCGAGACCGTATTGAACATTGCTCACTGTTGACCCGAGAAAATATGAACGATATGCAAGAGCTCGGGATCTCCCCAAGCTTTACCATTGGTCATGTTGGGTATTGGGGATGGGGTTTTCAAAACACCATTATTGGTGAGCAACGAGCCAATCAACTTGACCTATGCCGTACCACATTAACCGATTACGGTATGCGTATTACCCTACACAGTGATTACAGCGTGACCCCCCTAGGGCCACTGCGCATGATGGAGCAATCCATCACTCGTTTAATGGAGGACGTCGCACAAGGGAGCCCCCAGAAAGTGTTAAACCCAGCGGAGTGTCTTACCCCCTTTCAAGCATTAAAGGCAATGACTTACGATGCCGCTTGGCAGTGCCATGCGGATAAGTGGGTCGGCTCAATAGAGGTGGGTAAATGCGCTGACTTTGTGATTTTAGCTGAGTCACCACTGACCTACCAAAACACAGACAATCTGGCTAACCCGGCTCAAGGGATGCGTAATATCCCAGTACTTGAAACGTGGAAAGGAGGGAAACAAGTGCATAGCGGCTCCCCAAATTTTGCCAGCAGCCGTTTGAGCAATGTGCGATATCACGCTGACAATGATGACAAAAAGGTGTTAACGTTTAATTATTGGGCGCCCTCTATTAAAGATTCTACAGGCTCGCTGCGGGGCCATATTAACGCTGCGTTTCAGGTGAGTTTACAGGTTGAAGGGGCATCAGCTCCGATCCTACTGCGGGATGCACCAATCAAATGTCCTCTCGATCAGATTTGCTATTCTTTGGATATTAAGAGCTTAGTGGATCAGATTCCTAATGACAAAGCCTATACATTGACTTTAGAGGTCGGCCCCGATCTAAATGAAACGGCTAACGCAGTATTTGTCGGTGCTTATGCAATTGCAGCGAGTACAACTTTTACTTTGAGCAACAAGGACACGACTGATTGTAATGCACTATCAACGGTTGTGACAGAGTTTGCGCTTGATGAAGTTCAAGAGCCTGACCACATTCAAGCTGCGGTGACGTTGAAAATACCGCCGAATAAACAAGATGTTTTATCTGATTCATGGGTGGTGATCATCGACCCGAGTATCGATGCCAAAGGGCAATCATGCGAGCAAGCAACATTTGGTTGGGGTAACGGGCAGGTTGCCCCTAATGGTAAAAATGTTGTCGCTTATCAAAAGCTCACCTTGGCTAATGAAACTACCGACGGTCTCTATAAGATATCGACGTTTGTAAAACCGGAAGGAGGCGCTTCACTTAACAGTGGTAAAACTTACAGAGCGGGTGTTTGCCTGCTCGATACCTATCAATTGTGCGCCTTTAAAGATGTCGTGTATGCGGGTAATCCACAAAAGATTGTAAATTCAACGGCTAACAAAGATAAGGCATTTATTTAAATTTTCAGTTAAATCGTGTTGGCTACAATCTTTTCAAGACCAAAACGCCGCTTTCATTGCGGCGTTTTACTATTTAGAGCGTATTTTATATCAAAGTAATTATTTCCTAAGCATTTCGTACTCATGACACTACGGTTGTACGTCATATCAACGATTATCACCAGTTTGAGAAGTTAAAGCCTGAAAACGGTGGTCGCCAGAGCAGAATGTCTGCTGTTTAAACCATTCCGGTTATTGAGCATTTGGTTGAACAGACTTACTTTGATAGTCACCCAGTTATTGCTCATATAGATAAAAGCCGAATTTGCTATTCGCTACAGCGTAATGGATATGAAATAAGTGGCTACACCACAATGGATTATTATACAACAAGCCTAAGGGACCTCATAAGTTTTGCTCAGAGAAGCAGCGAGCTTTTTGTCTGGAAACTAAAGACAGAGCACTATCCACTAGAGCAAAAGGTACACCTAATCTTAGATGGAGCGGCCTATCATCGGCCCGGGTTGGTGAAAGATACAGCTAAGGTGCTCAATCTTGAACGTCATTACTACCGCTCTACAGTTCGAACTTAGGTCCGATAGACGCAATTCAGCCTGAATCGAGTGAGCCTTTCTCTGATACTCACTATTTAGAATAGTATAAGGCTGTATCAGCATTTCCAGAGAGAATTGCTGTGCAGATTACTTTTCGGCTAAGCATTCTTTGTTTATTCGTACGAAAGTGGGCTTTGAAGAGGTGGACGCACCTCTTTTCTAGTATGGTTGCACAACACTATAGCTACAGTCATTAAAAGCAGGAGTAACAACAATGTCCATTAAAGCCCTGTATAAGAGTGATTGGGTGTTAATGTAGAAACACCCCACCTCTTCCATTAGGGGCGTTTTGAATCGATAATGTAGGCTCTGAGCGAAAACAAAGATTAATCGGAAAGCATTCCCAAAATGTCTTGTATTTTCAATTATTCACCGCACACTAGGTCAATTAGGGCTTTCTAAGTCATAATGTACGGATTGAGTTTTGGCTTGTCTCTCACGGGGTGTCATGTTTTTAGCTATGGTATACGTCGTGCTCCTAAGTTATGACTCTATTGAGTTTAGTCAGAACTCAGGAACACAGATACTGGGTTTTTAAATAAAGCCTAATTGATCGTTCTCCAAACTTTGGCTGTTTCTTGAAAAACTAGAGTAAATGTATAATCGTAATTGTTGCTTCCAGGATCGTTGATAGATCCATCTGTTGGGTTATCAATGATTTGCCCCGTATTATAATTGTCGTTGCTGTCGTATGTGCAACTACAGTTTTCAAACAGTAGCAGGTATTCGGTCCCAGAAGTTAGATTTTTTGTTGGCAAGCTGATTTCATTCCAGCCGCCATTGATAGTTACGTTTGAAGCTAACGATTCAATCGCTGCTAAATCTTCCTTCGGTACGATTGAAATGTTTATTGTACTTTCAGCTCCCGCCATGAGCTTTATTGCTGAGAGCGTAGCGTTCCTATCTAAGGTGAACGTTTGAGCGAAACGGATAGAGTTACTAGCGCTCATGTTACCGTTGTTTGAGGTACCAATCGATTGCTCGTTCGTACTTATTAGTAACTGAAGTGCAGAGATGCCTGCATTGAAAACCAACGTACCATCTGGCGTCGTATCCTTATTGACATTATCGAGTTCGGATTGAGTAAAGTAGTTTACTAAAGCCGCGGCATCATCACCTTTAGGCCCTTGCGCACCAGTCTCACCTTGTATGCCTTGTGGTCCTGTATCGCCTTTAGGGCCTTGCGCACCAGTCTCACCTTGTATGCCTTGTGGTCCTGTATCGCCTTTAGGGCCTTGTGCGCCAGTCGCACCCTGTAAGCCTTGTGGTCCTGTATCGCCTTTAGGACCTTGTGCGCCAGTCACACCCTGTAAGCCTTGCGCACCGGTATCACCTTGTATGCCTTGAGGTCCGGTATCGCCTTTAGGGCCTTGCGCACCGGTATCACCTTGTATGCCTTGAGGTCCGATATCGCCTTTAGGACCTTGTAAGCCTTGTAGTCCGGTATCGCCTTTAGGGCCTTGTGCGCCAGTCGCACCTTGTAAGCCTTGTAAGCCTTGAGGTCCGGTATCGCCTTTAGGGCCTTGTGCGCCAATCGCACCTTGTAAGCCTTGTGGTCCGGTATCGCCTTTAGGGCCTTGTGCGCCAGTCGCACCTTGTAAGCCTTGTGGTCCGGTATCGCCTTTAGGGCCTTGTGCG
>NZ_VTXJ01000040.1:0-11189 GCF_013114525.1 Vibrio sp. T3Y01
CAGACAGCCACGGTCACCCCTACCGGCTTACTCTCAGGGAACGCTGTCGCCGACACAACGGTTGAAGCCATCAAAGATGGCATCACCAGTAATACTGTGGATGTAGAAGTCTATGCATGCAGGAGGACTGGAAATCAATGTATTGATCTCTTGGATACTGGTAGCGGTACATTGTTTACCAATTCACCATCCAAAACGTTCCTAGATAGCATAGGAAGCAGTGTAAATGACGGTTTTACACAAGAAATAGGAACGTCAGGCCCAAGCGGGGATTTCCATCTTTTCGATTGGAACAAAGCAAGCTCATTATGTAATACGTATAATACTAATAATATTGCAGGACGAACCAACTGGCGTTTAGCTACCGAGAATGAATTAAGAGGACTATTCAATACAAACGGTAATATGTTTACAGCTAGAGGCTGGGCAGTCAGGATTAATTACTGGACATCAACTGCTAGGGGGCCGGGCTATGTAAATTTCTCTCTCAGAAATGGACGCTCTGGTTTGACTATGCCGGGCGACGACACTCTTTACGCCTCGTGTGTTTCTGTTCCTTAGCGATCAATACGTAAGTTTTAATCTTTTCCTTTAAACCACCTACTTCGGTAGGTGGTTACTTTTTGCATCACAAGAATCAAGCCTCTCAATTCTTCAACAGGATCGACAAATGAATTGAAAATAAGTCTGGGGTCAGTCGCAAATAAGTATTTCGTTCAAACTTGCTTGGCTGACGACAATTCTCATTAAACAAGAGGTGAATAGGCTGTCGGTTATTTATCAAAGTCAGAAAGCTAAACCTCAACTTACGATCTGTTCAGCTAAGTTCACTCAAAGACTTAGGTTAATGACCAAGCCTCGCTATAAAAAACTAACTGAAAGTAATATAATCAAGCTTTAATCAATCGTGGGTCACTGATATTTTAGATTGATGAAGAAGCAATCCAACAAGAGCAACAGACCAAGCAAGGTGCTCCTGAAAGACCTCATTATTCATGCATTAGTATAGGAGCCAAAACGGTCAATAGTACGTTGCGTTCAAGACTAAAGGAAAAATCCAGCATTTAACCGTTGCTACTACAGGGCTGGAAGGTCTACGGTGAGGCAAGAAAAAAGTAAATGAGCCTAGAACTCCAAGTGTGACTCCCCAAAACAAAAACTTTACCAAAACCCTAGCCATAAAGTTTGATGCACTTGTGTTATTCCGACAGATATTTTAATCACCATTCCCAAAAATCCACTTCATATCTAAACCGTTCAACCTCCTCATCGGTCAGTTCCGGTATTGTTTTGATAGGTCTTCCTCTGCGTTTAGAGGGAGATTTCGTCGGCTTAGGTTTGGATGCTCTCACTTTTCGAGTTTTAGGGTTACTCACAAGCTGACCTGATAATATTCCACTAATAACTTCCCCTATCGCCTCAGCAGATTGCGATACTTGCACATCATCCACGTGAGCATAACGAAGCGTGGATGAGATACGCGTGTGACCCAACAGTTTCGACACCATCGGAATAGGGTACCCCTCTAACACCGCATAACTGGCAAAGGTATGACGCAAATCGTGAATGCGAACATCCTCGATATGGGCTAAGGCTCGCACCTGTTGCCAGACCATACTAACCTTAGTCGACCGACTCACAAAACGACGCAAGGGCATAAACACATCATCGTGTGATTCGCTACGATGCGCCCATGCCTGCTTGGATATGTCTGAAAGGAGCTGTTGCGCTTCCTTGCCCACATACACCACCTTCGCACCCGTTTTGCTGTCCGGCAAGTGCCACTCCCTGCCTTTTACAAAAGACCATTGCAATCCTGTTACCTCTGAAATTCGACATCCCGTTAACAGCACCAGCTTTAGCACCTGACAACAGCACGCTTCCATATCACCTTGCTGGCTGACCACCGTTAATGCGTTATGCAACCGCGCTAACTCGTCCAAACTCAAAAAACGATTGAGCTTTTTTTTACGATTTTGCTTAAGACCGTCACAAGGATTGTCCATGCAATAACCTTGCTTCACCGCATATTTGAAGATTGAACGAAGCACATCAAGATTACGGTTGGCAGCCCCTGCGTAATTCCGGCTGAGTTCATCAAACCAACGATGCACATGACACGAATCAATACGGCTAACAGGAAAACGTCCAAACTCGGGCAACAAATGCTTTTTTAAGGCGCTCGACGCAGTCCCTTGTGTACTCAGTTTCCATCCCTTGCAGACCTTATCCGTCCATTCTTCTTTCACCAACGCATCAAAGCGGATCAACCGTATCGGTTTCGTCTCTTTGTCTAAAAAAGAGGCCTGTAAAGCGCGTACGTGTTGTCTCACTTTTTTTAGTGTCAGTTGCCCCACTGCCGCCAACGTCTTATTGGGAATGGATAAATGAGTCACATAGAAACGACGACCATCGGTATAAACTCGAACCCCTAACGCTGGAACTTGGGTATCCCACACCGTATACGTTCGAGTTTTTGAATTCAGTGATTGAATGACTTTAGAAGTGAATAACAGTGACTTCATGAGCGCATCCCCTTAACGAGTACTCCCGACACATGAGAAGCCGCCTGACATACGTCATCACGTCCCAAATGCGCATACTTTAGCGTCGTTTCTGCTTCAGCATGCCCCAAAAGACGACTAAGCACGATCAAGTTCACCTTCGACTGAATGGCAATACTGGCGTAGGTGTGACGTAAATCATGCAAGCGCACACCTTCTAATCCGGCTAACTGGCGAACCTGTCGCCAGAAAATACCCAACTGATTGGTTGATATAGGTTGGGTGTTACAAGGGGCCAAAAACAGGTAATGACTCTCTGATTTCCATGCATCAAGATAAGCTCTGACTTGTGAGCAAAGGTAAACCGTTTTCGCCCCCGTTTTACTGTCTAATAAATGCCAGTGATTACCTCGGTACTCTTTCCATTGCAAGGTTCTCACTTCCGATGAGCGGCAACCTGTGTATATTAACAGACGTATTATCATAACCTTAGCTGGGTTATCGCCCTCTAACGTGTCTAGCACTCTCCAGAGCTGACGCAATTCGTCTTTACTAAGATAGCGCTCCACCTCTCCTGCTTTATAGCGCTTGAAACCACGGCAAGGATTGGTATTTTTAGGACGATATTCCCATGTTTCACATTGCTGCATCATAACCGACAGCAACACTAACGCTTGGTTGGCTGAGCCTTTCACATGGCTTAACTGGGCAAACCACTGCTCAACATCATTTCGAACAATAGATTGTACTTCCCTATCTCCAAGATAAGGGGCGATCTGAAGACGAAAGGCACTTTCGTTCTTTTTCAAAGTGCGAGGTTTCCAATGACGAGGATAACGCTCAAAAAACTCTTGGCCGAACGCCTGTAGCGTTATGGAGGGCAATGCTTCAATTTTCGGACTGCGTACTTGATGAACAAGCTGCAAGGCTTCTCGTCTTGCTTGACGTAATGAGCACTCTAATGTGCACCCTAGCTTATGATTTTTTCTCAATCCGTTACTCTGGAAGCGAACAAAGAACACTCGCCTCCCTGACGGGTAGACTCGTAAATACAGCGTCGACACCTTGGTATCATAGTATTCTTGTGTGGTCGAAGTCGGTTTTACATGCTCGACAAATCGCTGAGTAAGAGGCATTTTTTGCATTTTAAGCTCCTGTTTACAGGGGCATTTTTGAACAAAAAAACGTTATCAAAAATGCCATAACATCAAAAAACAAAAACTTAACATCAATAATTATCAATAACTTACAACAGACAACCATTCATAATCGCTAGATTATGGGGTGGTGTGTGGATGATTCTAAAGCCGTAACAATGACCTCCAATGAGTCTCCATCAAGTTTGTGTTTTTTGGACTTGTTTTAGAAACGTCGAGAGCAAAAGCCGAACCGTTGGCGATTGAACCGAGGGTGATTGACACTATTAGGGAAGGAATGTAAAACGGAAAAAAAAGATCGTGAGACAACTAGCGCCGCACCGTCATGGTGCAAGAAGGGTTATTTTAATGGCGACTGATAATAGACTTTTTTAACTTTTTTGATGTATATTTTTCTGGCGTTCTCGGTACGTTTAAGAAATCCCGCATTATAAGCGCCTACGCTATTCCAGTTATAACCATGACTGGCAAAGTTGGAGCTTAATACCCATGCACCTAATGAAACATTAAAACAAGGTTCGTAAATATTAGTTTCATTGACGTTAAATTCAGCCAGTCGAGGAAACCAAGATGAGTTAATTTGCATGAGTCCAAAGTCGCGACTGGTTACTTGACCTTGTTTATTTTTGTTTTCGTTATAAGCATTAGGATCAAGACTGCTTTCAACCTGCGCTATCGCTCGCAATAATCCCGGATCAACATTGTAATACTGCCCTGCTTCATCAAAACAAAACGAATACCCAAAACTTGGGAATATCGATAATAATAAGGTTGATATTTTCATAAGCTAAAAAGTGGAGTCTAAAGAGACTCCATTATATCGCGTAAATTGACGTCATCAATATTCATTAGGGAGTAAAATCGTAGTGCAACTACGACCACGTTCGGTAATTATCCAGACTTGTTCATTACAAATGGTGTAACTGGATAAAACCCGCTCGCCTGTCTTGGTGGCTTCATCATTGGTAAGTTTATCTTCAACACAGACATTTCCCCAATCACCATTTTGGTGACGATGTAAGTAAATCGGTAAATTAACACCAATATTATTATTTAGCAGTTCAGCAATGCCTTGTGTACAAACGACTTTGCCAAGATCTAACGGCACAGCCGTACAAACATAATTTTTTTCTTTTGTTTCTTCGTTACCTGGTGTAACATTTTTAATGTTCATTTTATTTACCTCTGTATTTAACTTGAATTTGCCTTGATATTTGATACAGCAAATATCAAGGCGCTTTACTTTTAGCATTTAATAAACGTCTTCCGTTTTACGAATGTGATTAAACACCTCATACACTTCATCGTAAGAAATACCATACCCTTCGAGCTTTTCGACACAATCACAAATATCATTGGTATAGAAACACTCGTGATTGAATAGCTCACGTCGAATGATCGCTTTTTTATCATTCTCTTCGATGTCTTCGGCGATCCCTTCTTGAGCAATAGAATCTAAACGGTTCATTAATTGCTTCGCATTATCAACAGGGCAAATTAAACCCATACCTAACGACGCATATTTAACGCCCTCTTTTCTTGCTTCAGCGAACTGCTTATTAGAAAAAGCAAAGAATGCCCCTGCCTCATTAAATGCTTGCGTTTGTTTGTCTTGAATATAGTGAGAGAGATATTTCATCATTTAAACCTCTACGTTGTCATTGAGGGTGGTCTCAATAAAGACTAAGGTGGCTATTGACCTGATTCCTACCTAACGCCTTAAAACTCGAAATAAAACAAATCAATATCAGGATAAGGTTGGAAGCAATGAACACTAAACCTACCTAACGTCAAACGAATAACACCGTCTTCTCGCTTTTCGACATCGCCGCCTTGACTGCGAGTGAACGCAACGGCTTACTCCAAGCCGTCCTGAAATGACACCTTTTGTCTTACGCAGCTCGTTGACAAGACTTTCTAAACCTTTCATTTTTGCTGCTGCAATATGCAGTTTTGAAAACTCTACATTCAGTTTCATTATTATCACTCCTTATGACGCTAAACGAATATTAAAATTGAAACCGACACAACGGTAAGTTTCACCTTGTTTCTTAAAACGTAAACCTGGGAATATTGAGCCGTAACATGTGTGTACTATCATTTCTTGGTTGTTCTCCCTGACATACCATCCCCCCATTGCACAGAACGCATTCAACCCAATCAAAAGGTCATAGATTTCGTGATGGTGAAACGTTCGTTGATTCATATCTGGAAATTGCGCTTTAAGTTTCTTATCGAACTGTTGACGATGAAGAGTGGCCACATCATCTTTTTGTAAGGGACTTTGTCCTCGGCTGAACATTTTTAGGTGTTGAAGGCGCATCAACACTGCCATTGGCTTCGCCTCCACTTCCTCACAAGGCGAACTCTCATCACACATAGCCCGGATTCGTTGGCGAGCCAACAACAGATCAGACAAAGAGATATCATTTTTTGGTGAGCTTTCGTGCCCAGCGGCGAAACGCTGGTCGCTGACATTCGATTTAGAAAGAGTTGGGGTTGAGTTTTGTTGTGCCATGAGGAGTTTCCTTTTTGTTTGAGTATCACTTTTATGGAGCCGCTTGGCTGTCCAGACCTCAAACAGGGTTCTTATCTGCAGGGGCGCGAAGCGTTTATTTACCCTTGCAGATAAGGTTCTGCTTGAGGATGGTGAACAGCCTGCGAGCGCCATCACGTGATGCGAGTCGAAAGGAAAGTCGGCACATAAGAAAACAAGCCTTTACTCGACCTTAATTGAAATCAGTGAAAGGTAACGAGGAGGCACGACAAGGCGCAGCTACGCAGTAGCGGAGGCGTTGGGTGATTGCTCGCAGGAACTGGATGTCACATCGAGCTTGCTCGATAATAAGTGACATAAGTTATCGCGAGAGGAGTGAAACGACGGAATGAGCCGACCGAAGGGAGAACGCCCAATATTTAAGTTTAATACGTACTTTATAGATTGATTGGCGTTGGAAACAGAACCGTCATAATCAATATTCAGGGAGATGCGTCGAAGGCGGTTCAAGTCAAATATCGCGATAAATCTAAAGGGTTATTCGCCATCTAGCCATCAACTCAATTAGCCTCCATCTTTTTGGTCAGGGAGAGTGGAAAGTGAAAAAGCTGGATGCAAAGAAACGCAGAGCATGGCAAAAGCTGCACTTAGCTTTCATATCGATACACCCGAAACCATGAGTGCGGAAGTCAGTTTTGTTGTGCCATGAGCCTCTGAAAAAGAAAAGTTGTCCCTCACTGGAACTCACCTCGAAAGAAGGTAATGCTTTGGGAAGAGAGTGGAGCAATAAATGAAGCGGTAAAGCGAGTTTGAAATACTACAACGCTCAGATAGGTGAAATGATAGTAAATGTGAAAACTACAAACAAAAATTGTCGCTCTAGCTATGTCAGTTAGAAGCCAACGGTTAGCCATAGACGATGTAGCTTTATCTCCAGGCAGATTTTATCAACACAACCCTTTATGCTTGAGCAGCTAATGAGAAAGTTGTGCGAGTTCGTCTGTATTCAATCCCGTGACATCCATAATGGTTTGTTGATCTAGACCATTAAGCAGCATCTTACGCGCCATATCCTTGAGCGCTTCTTGGCGGCCTTTTTCCTCACCTAATTGTATACCTTCTTGGCGCCCTTCTTGGCGGCCACGTCGCTCGCCTTGTTGGCGCAATTGTTCTGCAATAGTCATAAGTGTTTCCTCGTGTTTCGGTACTGATGAGACCAGTGACGTAATTAACGCTTCTAGGTTACTCGTTTCACCCACTTGGAGTAGGTAGCTCATCAATGACTGTACTTGCTTATCTGTAGTGTAATCGGTTAAGAGCAATGTGACCAGAGGCTCAAGGAAATCCATGATATCGCGATGCCTAGCGTGCTTTTGTACAAGTTCAAGTAACGCGATACGGCGATGCTGCATTATCTCATCATCGGAGATGACCGTGACATCGACCAATGGAAAATCTTGAGTATAGAGTGTTTTAGCCACAACAGGATTCACAAACCCTTTTAACCAATTCATTTCATAAGGATACGGCGAGACTTGGCCATGGTAAAACTGCAAAGGTATCACTAAGGGTAAGTGCTCATGGCCCGCTTCAATATGCTGTTGCATAGCAGCGATAGCGTAACGCATCAGTCTGAACGCCATGTGTTTATCTGGCCGACTCTGGTGCTCGATTAACGCATAGACGTACCCTTCCCCCTGAGACGTTTTAAGAGAATAAAGGACATCCGAATAGTAAGGGCGTAAGCTTTCTTCAATAAAACTGCCTGATTCGAGCTTTAGGGTCGTCAAATCACAAATTTCACGCAGCTCAGCAGGCAGGTGAATATCCAATAAGTCTTTAGCGGTTTCAGAATGAGTGAGAAACTGCTTAAAAAGCGCATCGTGTGGAGTTGGCGTGGTCTTTTTCATTCCATTATCCTAACACCAAATAAGTCAAATCAGTACCATGATAAAAATTATGCACCATGTTGGTTTCTTTCTACACATCAATTTAGTTAATTTACTCTAAGTAATCTTTGCCCCAAGACGTGTTTAGAACGCATGCTGCGTTGCGCAACTTGCGTAATGAACTTACTTTTGCCCCAAAGTTTGTTTCGCTTCTAAATACGTTCCAGATCGGCAGCTAATTTTGACATACTAAAAGTAATGCGTGGCAAAACGCAAGATGTGACCCTATTGTCTTCCTTTTATTTTAATAACCTTAAAAAATACAATGGCATAATACCTCCGAATTATTCTGTTAAACTACACCTGAAATTTTTAATCAGGAGTGATAATGCCTCAATCAGCATTCGCAAATTTACCCCCGCTACTATTTCTAGTGATTTCTGCACTACTAGCTGTAGTGCTTTTTATCTTTATTGCTCGACTTAAATCTACAAAACGAGAACTGGAAGATTCCAAACAGGAAACCAAAAAGGCTTCTCAAGCACTTGCTGACTATGAGATGCAATATTCTGGCATCATCAACTTGGATAAAGAGATTGAGGTTCGAGATCAAGCTTCCAAATTGCGCCAAGACGAAGCCAATGCAGTTTTTCTTGAGGTCACAAATGATATTGAGCAACTCAAGTCGAGTTACAAAGAAAAGAAAGGCATATATGACTCACTCATCCATAAAATAGGCATTTATGACGATGACGTTGAGTTGCTAGAGCTAGGCTTCTACGAACCACACTTTGACTTTGACACTGCGGAGCAATTTAAAGAGAAAGTCCGCGAGTGCAAAGAGCGTCAAAAAGACCTTCTTCGCCTGAAGGATACCTCTGGAGCGATTTACTGCACCACTGAGTGGACGGTAGGTAACTCAAAAGTCGAAGGTAAGAAGATGACTGACCGAGGCATTAGGCTCACAGCTCGCGCATTCAACAACGAATGTGAAGCAGCCATCGCCAACTGTACATGGAAAAATGTCGTCAAGATGGAAGCGCGAATTAATAAAGCCTTTGAAGCAATTAATAAGCTGAATGAGTCCAACACGATTGTCATTTCAAATAAGTATTTGCAATTGAAAATTGAGGAACTTCGCCTGACTCACGAGCACAAAGAGAAGAAACAAACAGAGAAAGAAGAACAGGCTGAAATTAAGGCTCAAATGCGTGAAGAAGCGAAGATTGAAGCTGAGATCAAGAAAGCGGAACAAGAAGCCATCAAAGAAGAAGCACGCTTTTCTAAAGCTCTTGTGACCGCTAGAAAACAGCTCGAGTCAGCGAATGACGAAGCCCGTTGTAAACTGGAAGAACAGATCGCACAGCTACAGTCTGATCTTGAAGCCGCAGAGCAAAAGCATCAACGTGCACAGAGTATGGCAGAGCAAACCAAGCAAGGTCACGTTTATGTTATTAGTAATATTGGCTCGTTTGGAGAAAACGTTTATAAGATTGGTATGACCCGTCGACTCGAACCAATGGATCGGGTCAAGGAGTTGGGTGACGCTTCAGTACCATTCAGTTTTGATGTCCACGCCATGATTCACACCACTGACGCACCTTCTCTTGAGAAAGAGTTGCATCGCGTATTCGATAATGACCGTCTGAACATGGTGAATAGGCGTAAAGAGTTTTTCCAAGTGGATCTATCTGACATCAAGAAAGCTGTTAAAAACTTCGATATTGATGATGCTGAGTTCATCGAAACTGCTGTAGCACAGGACTTCAATGAAACTAAAGCAATGCGCAAACAAGCTGAGTTGAAAGAAGCAATCGAGCTTGGTGCTATCACCGATTTAACTAAGACGAAGCAACCTGAATTTGCTGAGAGCATTTAAAGTGTACTAATTCAGACCTGATCTGACAGTTACCCATTTTTGACTCGGTGCCTGTCAGATTTAATCTGGGCTAGATTTTTTTAAGCCCATTTCCCATCTTCCAGCTAGCTAATTCAGTTAGTACAGTTCTGCCCCAATATTAGTTTCAGCCAGAACATGTACTTTCTTAGCCAGCCTAAATTCTGCTAATGTCAGATGAAATACGCGAAAAAGAACTAGACTTAAAGTCAATATCAATTTTAACGGACTGAAAGCTCTATGAGTATAGATTTTCTTACAAGAAAGAAATATTTAACGAGTCATGACTTCTATCGAGATCTCATTGATTTTTTTGTACAAGAAGCTAAGAGCGATATCGGATATTTCCACTTCTATTCTCATACTAACGAAGAAATCGCATTAAATGTTTGGTCAACCTCTGTTTTGGAACATTGCCATTGCAGCTACGTAACCCACTATCCACTATCATCTGCAGGAATATGGGCAGATAGTATAAGAACTAAAAAGCCCGTAATACACAACCACTATGATGCAAACTATTCCATAGATGACTCTTTACCGAAAGACCACATAAAACTAACTCATCACTTCAGTCTTCCCGTAATACAAAAGAATGACGTAGTTGCAGTCATCGGTATAGGCAACAACAACGCACCATACAGTCATGACTTCGTAAGTTATTTTTACAGTATGATCAATGACATCTGGCCTCAGGTACAAACAAAGGTAAGTAAGATCGAATCTGGATTAGCTAACAACAAGCTAGAATTTGATTCTTCTACCTCCATCGCGATTATGACTAATATGCTAGGCGCAATATCTCGTGCGCTTGAAATTCGTGATGAATACACTTCCTCTCACCAACGCAATGTCGCTCATATATGCGACCTTATAGCTGATAAACTTTCACTAGAAGACTCTGTGAAAGAGGGACTAGTCATTGGAGCTTTGGTTCACGACATCGGGAAAATTACGATCCCGTCTCAAATCTTAAGTAAGCCTGGGAAGCTCATGCCAGCAGAGTACAAGTTACTCCAAAGTCATTCAGAAGTGGGAGCAAAGATTTTTCATGAAGTAATTTTTCCTTGGCCAATCGTCGAAATGATCGAACAGCACCATGAAAGGTTGGATGGCTCGGGCTACCCAAACGGAATCAAAGGGAATGAAATTTTACTTGAGGCTCGGATTATAGCTGTTGCAGATACCTTCGATGCTATGGCAAATGATAGACCATATAGGAAGGCTGTCGGAGCGAAGAAAGCT